>JAGBJE010000135.1 GCA_017934625.1 Pseudobutyrivibrio sp.
CTTCTCAGCGTCTGCATCACCAGGGTTCATATCTGGATGATACTTCTTAGCAAGCTTTCTATATGCACTTTTAAGCTCACTCTCTGAGGCTGTCTTGGAAACTCCAAGAACCTCATAGTAATCTCGTTTTTGTTCTGCCATAATTTACCTTACTTTTCACAGTACTAAATATTCAAAGATTTATACTTGTCAAGTTTACTTGTAAAAGTATAATCTTTGAATATTTAGACACTTGAAAAAGTTGGTTCCCTCCGCATGAATAATTTTAGGTGCGTAGCACCGAGAAAGAACTCTGAAAGAGTTCAATTATGAATGCAGAGGGAGACTGTGAAAAGTACTCCCTCTATATAATACTAAAAACTATACCTCTTTGAAATCAGCATCTACGACGTCGTCGGCTGGGTTAGAGCCTGCACCTGCACCATTACCAGCGCCTGTGAACTGGCTCATGTCTGGGCCTGCACCCTGTGCACCAGCTGCTCCCTGTGCTGCCTGAGACTGCTCATACATCTTTGCAAATACCTTCTGAGCGCTCTCTGTAAGCTTCTCCTGAGCTGCCTTAAGCTCTCCAATCTGTGAATCAGACATCTCCTCTGGAGTCTGGTACTGATCAAGAAGCTTCTGAGCTGCCTCGATATCAGCCTCAACTGCTGCCTTATCAGCTGCATCAATCTTATCGCCTACTTCATCAAGAGCCTTCTTTGTCTGGAATACAAAGCTCTCAACATCGTTTCTTGTATCAACAGCTTCCTTACGCTTCTTATCCTGAGCCTCATACTCCTGAGCTTCCTTAACTGCCTTATCGATATCTTCATCAGACATGTTAGAACCAGCTGTGATTGTGATGTGCTGCTCCTTACCAGTGCCTAAATCCTTAGCAGATACGTTAACGATACCGTTTGCATCAATATCAAATGTAACCTCGATCTGTGGTACACCTCTCATTGCTGGTGGGATACCATCAAGTCTGAACTGTCCAAGTGACTTGTTATCCTTAGCAAACTGACGCTCACCCTGTACAACGTTGATATCAACGGCTGTCTGGTTATCAGCTGCTGTAGAGAAGATCTGACTCTTCTTTGTAGGGATAGTTGTGTTTCTCTCGATAAGTCTTGTAGCAATACCACCCATTGTCTCGATTGAAAGTGAAAGTGGTGTTACATCAAGAAGAAGGATATCGCCTGCACCAGCATCGCCAGCGAGCTTACCACCCTGGATAGAAGCACCGATAGCTACACACTCATCTGGGTTAAGTGTCTTGCTTGGCTCATGACCTGTAAGAGCCTTTACCTTATCCTGAACTGCTGGGATTCTTGTAGAACCACCAACAAGAAGTACCTTAGAAAGATCTGATGCGTTAAGACCAGCATCCTTAAGAGCCTGGTTAACAGGGCCTGCTGTAGCTTCAACAAGGTCATGTGTTAACTCATCAAACTTAGCACGTGTAAGGTTCATATCAAAGTGCTTTGGACCTTCTGCTGTAGCTGTGATGAATGGAAGGTTAATGTTTGTAGTTGTAGCGCTTGATAACTCCTTCTTAGCCTTCTCAGCTGCTTCCTTAAGTCTCTGAAGAGCCATCTTATCTGTTGAAAGATCTACACCCTCAGCTGCCTTAAACTCAGCAAGCATCCAGTCTGTAATCTTCTGATCGAAATCATCACCACCAAGTCTGTTGTTACCAGCTGTAGCAAGAACCTCGATAACGCCATCACCGATTTCAATGATAGATACATCAAATGTACCACCACCTAAATCGTAAACCATAATCTTCTGCTCCTGCTCGTTATCAAGACCGTAAGCAAGTGCTGCTGCTGTAGGCTCGTTGATGATACGCTTTACATCAAGACCTGCAATCTTACCAGCATCCTTTGTAGCCTGACGCTGAGCATCGTTGAAGTAAGCAGGTACTGTGATAACTGCCTCTGTAACTTTCTCACCAAGGTAGTTCTCAGCATCGCTCTTAAGCTTCTGAAGAATCATAGCAGAAATCTGCTGTGGGCTGTATTTCTTGTCGTCAATGATACGACCGTTGTCTGTACCCATATCTCTCTTGATAGAAGAGATTGTCTTCTCTGCATTTGTAACAGCCTGACGCTTTGCTGGCTCACCAACAAGTCTCTCACCTGTCTTTGTAAATGCAACGATAGATGGTGTTGTTCTAGCACCTTCTGTATTTGCGATAACTGTTGGCTTTCCACCTTCCATAACAGCTACGCAGCTATTAGTTGTTCCTAAATCGATACCAATAATCTTTCCCATTTTTATTTCCTCCTATATATTACTTAGTTAGCAACCTTTACCATTGAATGACGAACAACTGAATCGTTCATCATGTAACCTTTTTGGAATTCCTCTACGACGATGTTCTCGCCTACCTCTTCGTCCTCTACATGCATTACTGCATTGTGGAAGTCTGGATTGAATTCCTGTCCTACTGCCTCGATTGGCTTAACACCAATTTCTTCGAGTGTAGTAAGTAACTGCTTATATATCATGAGCATTCCATCAGCAAATGGATCTGCTCCTTCCTCAACTGTAGCAAGACCTCTTTCGAAGTTATCAACTACAGGGAGAATCTTTTCTACTATGGCCTTCTGACCATTTCCAAACATCTGAGCCTTTTCCTGGTCAGTACGTCGTCTGAAGTTTTCAAACTCTGCCATCTGACGTGTAACTCTATCTGTAAGCTGTTCGATTTGCTCATCGCGCTTGTCTTTCTTTTTTTCTTTCTTCTTGAAAGGCTTCTTGCCTTCCTTCTCTTCCTTAGAAGACTCTTCTGAAGATTCATTAGCTGTTTCAGCTGAAGCTTCTTCTGAAGGCTCAGCATTTTCTTCTGCCATAGCCTTAGCATTTTCTTCTGCCATAGCCTCAGCATTTTCAACTGCTTCTTTTACTGCTTCTTCAGTAGAGAACTCTTCCATCTTTTCTTTATTCTCTGCCACGAATTTCATCTCCTTAATTTCTATTATCATTTATTTCTGTCAGCCTCTTGTTTCAGTAATTTATCCAGCTGACCTTTAAGACTTTTTATATTATCAACAACATTTTCGTAATCCATTCGCTTAGGACCAACGATACCGATGGTGCCTTTGACTCCGTCTCCAAGCTCGTATGTTGCTGTAACTATTGAGCAATCCTTCATGGTAGATATTGGAGATTCATCACCTATATAAACCTGAATGCCTGTATTGTCACCCTCACTTGTGCTGTCACTTAAAAGCTCCATGAGTGATTGCTTTTCTTCGAAGGTATCTAAAAGCTCTGACGCCTTCTTGGAATCAGCAAGCTCTGGGTACTTGAAAATGTTGGTAGCACCTGAGGTGTAGACCTGTAAATCATCACCCTCAGTGATTGTCTCAGCTACGGTGTCAAGAACCTGAGCAATTATTTCATCATGTATACCTGCCTGCTCCTTAAGCTTAGTAATAAGTGCCAGGTTAATCTGATCAACTGTAAGACCATTAAGATTAGTATTAAGAAGCATGTTAAGCTTAAGCATTGTTTCATTATCAAGTGGCTTTTCAACGTTAATGATTTTGTTCTTAACGATGTTGCCATCCATAACAACTACAGATAATACCTGATGCTCGTCTACAGCTGAAAGCTGTACAAACTTTAATTTGTTTGAAACAACTGATGGTGCAGAAACAAGTGTTGCATACTGAGTGTTGTTAGCAAGTGTCTTTGCTACATTCTTAAGAAGACTTTCCATCTTTTCTGTCTTCTCAATCATCCACTCCTGCATATCTGATACTTCCTTATCCTTCTCAGCTATCAGATTGTTAACATAGAATCTGTAGCCCTTATCAGAAGGAATACGCCCTGCAGATGTGTGAGGCTGAACTATATATCCCAAATCCTCAAGATCTGACATCTCATTACGAATGGTGGCTGAGCTAAGATTCAAATCAGTGTATTTAGAAATAGTACGTGAACCAACAGGCTCGCCAGTCTCTAAATAGTTCTTGATAATAGCATTTAATATTTTAACTTTTCTCTCATCAAGCTCTGTGTCAGCCATACATTCACCTCACTTAACCTTGAAAGTTTTATTGTTAGCACTCACTCAATTGGAGTGCTAATTAATTCTGAGGTTAATTTACACCTACTTCTCTCTTTTGTCAACACGGTTTAGAGTTTTTTTATAATTTTTATCCTTCTTTTATTAATAAGGAATAATTGTTATTTTTGCGGCTCTCTGATAATATATGATAAGAAATTCTAAGAGGTGAAATATGGATCAAAGTAAAATTAGAAATTTTTGTATAGTTGCACATATCGATCACGGTAAATCTACACTTGCTGATCGTATCATACAGATGACTGGTACTCTCACAGACCGTGAGATGCAGGCTCAGGTTCTTGATAATATGGACCTTGAGCGCGAACGTGGTATCACTATTAAGTCTCAGGCTGTTCGTATTATATATAAGGCTGACGATGGAAATGAATACATCTTCAATCTTATCGATACACCAGGTCACGTAGATTTTAATTATGAAGTTTCCCGTTCACTTGCTGCCTGTGACGGAGCTATTCTTGTTGTAGATGCAGCCCAGGGTATTGAGGCTCAGACACTTGCTAATGTATATCTAGCACTTGATCATGACCTTGATGTTATCCCTGTAATCAATAAGATAGATTTACCTTCAGCAGACCCTGACCGTGTAATAGAAGAAATTGAAGATGTAATTGGCCTAGAAGCTCAGGATGCTCCCCGCATCTCTGCAAAGACAGGTCTTAACATCCATGATGTGTTAGAGGCAATCGTTAATAAGCTTCCTGCACCAAAGGGTGATTCCAAGGCTCCTCTTCAGGCACTTATCTTCGATTCACTTTACGATTCATACAAGGGTGTTATCGTATTCTGCCGAGTTAAGGAAGGTACACTTAAGGTTGGCGACAGTGTTAAGATGATGGCTACAGGGGCAACCTTTGACGTTGTAGAGGTTGGGTATTTTGGCGCAGGCCAGTTTATCCCTTGTGACGAGCTTCCAGCAGGTATGGTTGGTTACATGACAGCTTCAATCAAAAATGTACGTGATACACGCGTAGGTGATACTATTACTCATGCTAACAAGCCAGCAGCAGAGCCTCTTCCTGGATATAAAAAGGTAAATCCTATGGTTTACTGCGGACTTTATCCTGCAGATGGTGCTAAGTATCCAGACCTTAGAGATGCTCTTGAAAAGCTTCAGCTTAATGATGCTGCACTTTATTTTGAACCAGAAACATCTATTGCACTTGGTTTTGGTTTCAGATGCGGTTTTCTTGGTCTATTGCATCTGGAGATTATTCAGGAACGATTAGAGCGTGAATATAATCTTGATTTAGTTACAACTGCTCCATCAGTTGTTTACAGAGTATACAAAACAGATGGAACAATGATTGAGCTTACTAACCCAAGCAATCTGCCTGACCCATCAGAGATTGATTACATGGAAGAGCCTATCGTTGAGGCTGAAATTATGGTTACAAGCGATTACATCGGTGCCATCATGGATCTTTGCCAGGAGCGCCGTGGCCAGTATATCAGCATGGAATATATTGAGGAGACACGTGCGGTGCTCAAATACACTCTTCCACTTAACGAAATCATCTATGATTTCTTCGATGCGCTTAAGAGTCGCTCTCGTGGATATGCAAGCTTTGATTATGAAATGAAGGGCTACATGAAGTCTGACCTTGTTAAGCTTGATATCCTTATTAATAAAGAAGAGGTTGATGCGCTTTCCTTCATCGTCTTCTCTGGCACTGCCTATGATAGAGGCCGCAAGATGTGTGAAAAGCTCAAGGATGAGATTCCACGTCACTTATTTGAGATTCCTATTCAGGCTGCTATCGGTTCAAAGGTTATTGCCCGTGAAACTGTTAAGGCTATGCGTAAGGATGTACTTGCTAAGTGCTACGGTGGTGATATTTCCCGTAAGAAGAAGCTTCTTGAGAAGCAAAAGGAAGGTAAAAAGAGAATGCGTCAGGTTGGTAATGTAGAGATTCCACAGGCTGCCTTCATGAGCGTTCTTAAGCTAGACGAGGATTAAAATGACTCCTATCGAACTATACATACATATACCATTTTGTGTGAAAAAATGCTTATATTGCGATTTCCTATCTGGGGTTTTCGATGAAAAAATGCAGCGGCGTTACGTCGCTGCTTTGTGCACTGAAATAAAATACGCAGCATCTACTCATCCAGGCTGCATAGTTTCTACTATTTATGTAGGTGGCGGTACTCCATCCTGGTTATCTGAGGATTTAATGGATGCTATAATTACCACTGTTAAGAATTGCTTCAAGCTGGATCCACTTGCAGAGATTTCCGTAGAATGTAACCCTGGCACCCTTTCATCTGAAAAGCTTAATGTATACAGGAGTATCGGCATTAATCGTCTTTCCATTGGCTTACAGTCTGCTAATGATGATGAACTAAAAGAGCTTGGTCGAATACATGATTATAATCGATTCCTACATACCTTTGATTTAGTCAGAAAAGCTGGTTTTGACAATGTTAATGTAGATATTATGACAGGCTTACCTCACCAGACAATAGAAAAGCTTGACCGCACTCTTAACGCTGTCACCATGCTTCGCCCGGAGCATATTTCTGCTTACTCTCTCATCATTGAAAAAGGCACACCATTCTATGAGAAATACAAATTCGATGCCGTTAAACAGCAGGCTGGCATGGAAACAGAGGATTTGCCTACAGATGAGCTGTCCTACCGCCTATATAAGCACACTATGGACTTTTTAGAGGCTAAGGGCTATAAACGTTACGAAATATCTAACTACGCAAGAAACGGCAAAATATGCCGCCATAACGTAGGCTATTGGGATAGGGTTCCTTATCTTGGGCTTGGCCTTGGTGCAGCATCCTTATTCAATAATGTACGTACCAGCAATGTAAGGGATATCTATAAATATGTAGAAACATCCGAAGCTTTAGAAAAGGGCGTATCACTTGACTTTGAATTATCCTCTCCTTACTTTGAATCCGAGGAAGTAATTTCAAAGAAAGATGCAATGGCTGAATTTATGTTTTTAGGTCTTCGAAAGATTGATGGCATTGCAAGAGCTGATTTTTATCAAATGTTTGGAATTGATATTGAAGCTATTTATGGTCCTGTCATTACCGCCCTTCGAAATCAGGGCTTTATGGATGCCAAGGAAGGCCGACTTTTTCTTACTGATATAGGAATAGATGTAAGCAATCAGGTTTTATCTAAATTTTTATTAGATTAATCCTTATTTTCTCTTGACAAAACACTATCTATTATCTATTATATTTGAGTATGCGTTGAACTGTCCGTGTCCGGCTACAACGTATTTTAATTTGAAACTTTTATATCATACAAATTGGAGGTGTAGCAACACATGGCAAATATTAAATCTGCTAAGAAGCGTGTTCAGGTAACAGCTGTTAGAACAGAGCGCAATAAGGCAATCAGATCAGAGGTTAAGACATACGTTAAGCGTGTTGAGGCTGCTGTAGAGTCTGGTGACAAGGCTGTAGCTGAGTCAGAGCTTAAGGCTGCTATCAAGGTTATCGAGATGGCTGGTTCAAAGGGTGTTTATCATGACAACACTGTAAGCCGTAAGGTATCTCGTCTTACAAAGCTTGTAAACAAGCTTGCTTAATATAATTATACGAATAATAAAAAGCATCGGTCCCGTCAGCCGATGCTTTTTTATTTATTTAACTCATCTATCAACTTCGCTTGCCAGTTCTCACCGCTGACACTCTTTGTTAGCTTCTTACCTAAGCTCTTTCCTCTGATGGCTTCTATCTGTTTATTTGCAATGTATCGTTGTAATTCTGATGCATGATCTGCAGCCAAAATACAGCCACACAATATTCTTCCTTCATCATAATCCTTTTGATTATTGATTCGCCCTGTAAGCTTTGCAACTAAGTAATCTTCACCATCTTCATTAGTATCAGTCAAATAAATCACAAAAGCCTTGTCTGGGTCAACAGCTTCTTGCGCTTGCTCTAAAAAGGCTATACCACAATAGGATAAATCTCTTACAATAACATGATATATCTGCCCATTTTGCTCAACATTCATCATCTTATCTATGTTTATACGTACGCCTCTTCTTCTGTTATATTTTTCTCCCACTGGATTAGCACACAATACTACATGTATACTGCGCCCAGAATTAAACACATGCTTAATAATTTTAACATTTTCCCAATGATAAACGCCATCCTTTGTAATAGCTATAAAGCTAAGCTTAGAAACTGAACCTGTAAATTTAACTTCCTGTAGTTTATCCTGCCAAATCTTTAGAATATTCTCCAATGGAACAAAATAAAGACCAACACGCTCCTTTAGCTCTTGCATTTCGCTTTCTGATAAAATAGCATACTCAGTAGGAAGCTCAATTTTCTTGTTATCCAATGAACCAATAACAGATAAAGTAGCCTCCTGATTCAAATCACATAAATTAATAGTTACTGCCTTTTTCTCATTCATGATAGTATTATTACCATTCTACATATTTTAAAAGCATTTTATTTTCCAGCGTATTTCATAATTATAAGCTCTACAGCAAGCTTCTCATCTAGCCTTCCTGTCTTAAATTGCTCTTCAAAGTCTGCCGCATCATTAAGAAGACTTGTAATCTCTTTATCAGAGAAATTACCTGCAAGCTGCATGGTACGCCTTACTGCAAAATCTGGCATGCCAACCTTACCCGCAATGGTAGAAGCGTTATTACCAAAACCCGAAAGCTCCTTCACTACCTTCATCTGTCTAAACTGTCGAACAATCATCGTAAGGATTCTCATAGGAGGCTCCTTCGCAGAAAGCATATCCTGGTATAAATCCATAGTCTTAACCATATCCTTTGCAGAAATGGCATTTAACATATCAAATATCTTTGTCTCAACCTTAGCTATACAGATAGCATTCACATCATCTATAGTAATCTGATTTCTGTCCCCTACATATGTAATAAGCTTCTCAAGTTCTCTAGACATGTTATCCATTGATTCATGGGTCATATTAAGGAATTGACTCCAGGCATCCTTTTTCATCTGCTTACCAGCTTCATTTAGCTGAGCACCAACCCATTTAGCTAGAACCGCCTCATTTGGCATATTTATCTCTATATCACGACCGGCAGCTTTTGCAGCCTTATATAATTTACCTCTCTTATCAGCTGTTGGTTCTACAAAGATAAAAACAGTGAATTCAGGTATGGAAGACAAATAACTACCTAAATCCTCAGGCATCTTTTTTCCAAAACCACTGTTCTCAATAAGTATAACTCTATGTTCAGCAAAAAATGGCATTGTCTCCGCCTGATCAATTATCTGCGCCGTGTTAATACCATTATCCTGATATTTAGAGAAATTCATATTATCTCCTTCATTTACAAGAGCAGCTATAAGCTTGTTTTTGTACTGAAGCTTAAGATAATCTTCCTCTCCATATATTAAATATAAATTCTTAAATTGTCCGTTTGCTATGTCTTCATCTATTCTTCTCATAGATAAAAGTATAGCCTAAATCAGGATTTACTACTAGTGAATTTTGCAAAGAAATAGTTAGACTTCTGCATCAAAATTCATGCCTGCAAGAAGCCCTGCATCAGCATCTTTTCTGTTCTTTTGATACGGATTATCTTCATTGGGATATGCAATTTTAGTACTTGTAGTTCCTCCGGAAACATAGGTCTTACCACATTCAGGACAAACAGCAGTATGTATTGCAACAGTGGCTTGCAACACTTTTCCACCAGCTTCCTTAGCCTTATCATAAGCATTACTTACATGCTCCTGCTCATGCCCTCTTACCCTAGCTCCCGCAGCTTTTGGATCTATGTGGGCAGCTGATTTAAATGAAACCTGTTCATCGGATCCATCCTGATATGTACGGCTTGCGCAGGTAGCGCATTCTACCAAGCCAGCCTGTATGGCCTGTCTACGATTAGTATATTTAGATGCCTGAGCCTCAGTTCCACCATTTGCAACAATTTCACGCCCTAAGGAACTAAGTGGCTTTGAATAAGATCTGCCATAGAAACTATTATTAAAATTTCCTAAACCTATCCCTTGCATAAGCACCTCCAAAAAACTGTGCCTATAGATAAGTTTATAATAACATCAATTTACGAAAAATATATGAACTAATTTAGACTATTACTAAACTCAGGAATAAAGCTTTCCTTAGCAACTTTTCTGTCTTGTATAAATGCGTTTTCTATGCCTAAATCCAAGGCGAAATCAAGAAGCCTATCATATTCTCGCTTAGTGACTCTGCGGTTTAATTCAGGATATTCTGAAGCAATATGAGCCATTGGTGTGTACTGGCTCATCAGGCTGATATAGATACTATTGCCGTAAGTGTCATATAGGTACTGAACGATTGATTTTGCTTCATTTACATGACCTGGCAAAAGTAGATGTCTTACTATGACACCAGATTTTATAAACCCTTCATCATCAAATTCAAGAAATGGACATTGTCTTACCATCTCATCTATAGCAGCCTTTGCAACTATTGGGTAATCTGCGGCATGTGAATACTTGGCTGCTAAATTGGGATCCATGTATTTGAAATCTGGTAAATACGTATTTACGATACCATCAAGCATACGCAGGCTTTCCACTGTCTCATATCCACTGGTGTTGTAAATAATAGGGATAGTAAGTCCATCCTTTCTTGCAATAGTAACTGATTCTATTATCTGCGGAATATAATGCGTACCTGTCACAAGATTAATGTTATTGGCTCCCTGGTCTTGTAAATCTATATACAGCTTAGATAACTCTTCAATTGTAATTTCCTGTCCTACCTTGCCATGGCTGATTTCTTCATTCTGACAAAAAACGCAGTGGAGACCGCATCCCGAAAAGAATACAGCTCCACTGCCATTATTACCAGAAATGCATGGCTCCTCCCAAAAGTGAAGGGCAGCTCTAGCTTCCTTCACTTTGTCAGAGACCTGACATATGCCAAAAGCAGTGGTGCGGTCTACACCACAGTTTCTTGGACATAATATACATGATTTAAACATTTCCATTTATACCCTCATCAGTCACCTTTGGTGACAGCTTGTCTCGCCTCCCGGCTCGGTCGTTGCTAAACAGGCTCCACTGGAGCCTAGCAACCCATAGGGGAAGCCTTTATTTACGACCTTTTGTTTTAATTTCGTTTACAATAAGCTCTACAAACTCATCAAACTTAACTGTTGTAGTGCCCTGCTCACCGTGAAGTCTGTAAGAAACAGTGCCTTCAGCCTCCTCGTTCTTACCAAGAACAGCAAGATAAGGAACCTTCTGAATCTGAGCTTCACGCATCTTGTATCCAAGCTTCTCTGAACGTGTATCAAACTCAACACGAACATCTGCATCAGCAAGTGCATCAACAAGCTTCTGTGCATAAGCATTAAGACCTTCATCATCATTCTTAACAGGAAGAACCTTGACCTGTGTAGGTGCAAGCCAAAGTGGAAGGTTACCCTTTGTCTCCTCAAGAATGTAAGCCATGAATCTATCAAGTGAACCAAGGATAGCTCTGTGAATTACTACAGGTGTCTGCTTGTTGCTATCAGCATCTGTGTATGTAAGGTCAAACTTAGCTGGCAAGCAGAAATCAAGCTGGCAAGTAGAAAGTGTAATCTCGTTACCAATAGCTGGCTTAACATTAACATCAAGCTTTGGTCCGTAGAATGCAGCCTCACCAATCTCCTCTGTAAACTCAATACCGATTTCTGTAAGAGTCTCACGAAGGGCCTGCTCTGCTGTGTTCCACATCTCGTCATCCTGGTGATACTTCTTAGTATCAGCTGGGTCACGAAGTGAAAGAACACATCTGTAATCTGTGATACCAAAGTCCTCATATGTACTAAAGATAAGGTCGCATACGCTCTTAACCTCTGACTTAATCTGATCCTGTGTACAGAAGATATGCGAATCGTTCTGGCAGAAGTGACGACCTCTTTCGATACCCTTAAGAGTTCCTGATGACTCGAAACGGAAATCGTGGGCGATTTCAGCGATACGGATTGGAAGCTCCTTGTATGAGTGTGGACGGTTAGCAAAAATTCTCATGTGGTGTGGGCAGTTCATAGGACGAAGAACGAAGTTCTCTCCTTCAACCTCCATTGCTGGGAACATGTTCTCCTTGTAATGATCCCAGTGACCAGATGTCTGGTAAAGCTGAACTGTACCAACGCAAGGTGTCATAACATGAAGATAGCCAAGCTTACGCTCCTTGTTACGAATGTAGTTTTCAAGCTCTGTCCAGATTGTGTAACCATTTGGAAGGTACATTGGAAGTCCCTTACCAATCAAATCGTCAGACATGAAAAGCTGCATATCCTTACCAATCTTTCTGTGGTCACGCTCCTTTGCCTCCTCAAGAAGTGCAAGGTGCTCATCAAGCTGCTCCTGTGTTGGGAAGCATACACCGTATACACGGTTAAGCACCTGATTGTTAGCGTCACCCTTCCAGTATGCACCTGAGTGCTTAACAAGCTTGAAGTAACGGCACATCTTAACATTATCTACGTGAGGTCCACGGCAAAGATCTGTGAAATCACCCTGGTCGTAGCATGAGATTGTCTGTGTATCCTCATCCATATTATTGATAAGATCTACCTTGTATGGGTCATCCTTGAACATTTCAAGAGCCTCAGCCTTTGTAATCTCACGGCGATAAATCTTGCAGCCAGACTTAGCAACCTTCTTCATTTCCTTTTCAATCTTAGCAATATCCTCATCTGTAAGCATTACATCACCAAGATCCATATCGTAATAGAAGCCTTCCTCTACTACTGGACCAACCCAAAACTTAGCGTTTGGATAAAGGTGCTTTACAGCCTGAGCCATCATGTGGGCACATGAATGGTTTAATGTGTTTAATGATTCATCTTCTTTGAAATTTACCATTTTTCTACTCCTTCTTTACATTAAAAAGACCCTTAGGAAATACTATTACAAGTATCCCTAAGGGTGCTTACATTTACATAATAAACACGGTTCCACCTTAGTGTTTCGCTTAATTTGTCTTTAACGGAACTACCCGGAGACGCTTTATCCTTACAATTAACAATGTGTAAGAAGTTCATCGTTCAGCTCAAGAATGGTGTTCATATAAGCCTCCACTAGACGCTTCCAGCCTAGGCGCCCTCTCTGTTAGCTTTAGCAAATACTACTGTTTCTTTCATCGCTTTTCGCATCTATCCTACCACAAATCATAGGATTAAACAAGCACCTAGTAGCTTAATGAACAGAATTAAATCTGTTCAAAATTCACGTGGTCCTCTACAAAATGCTTTGTTGTCGCACCTTTATCTGAATCACTGCAGCATGGGTCTTCTGCTTTTACGGTTGCTTTCTTTTCAGCAGACTTATCGATTGGAGTGTTGTTACCAAATCCAAGCATCTCTGTCTTGAATGTAAGATCTGATGCTGCCTGAGCAAGGTCTGTAGGAACAACAATCTTTGTTGCACGACCATCGCCCATCTTCTCAAGAGCTTCAAGCTTCTTAATAAGAAGAACTCTCTCGTCGATATTTGCTTCCTTAAGCATTTCAATACCACGAGCCTCTGCTTCATAAACAAGGCGAATTGATTCTGCCTCACCAGTTGCTCTTGCAATAGCAGCATCTCTTTCAGCCTCAGCCTTAAGAACTAATGCCTGCTTATCACCTTCTGCTCTGGTGATTGATGCCTGCTTGTGACCTTCTGCCTCAAGAAGAGTCTCACGGCGGTCACGCTCAGCCTTCATCTGTTTCTCCATTGAA
>JAGBJE010000136.1 GCA_017934625.1 Pseudobutyrivibrio sp.
CAACTTAAAGCTTGAAGTTGCAGATGAGATTGCAGTTCTTACAATTTCACGTCCAGCAGCACTTAATGCACTTAATTCAGAGACACTTGATGAGCTTAACGTAGCTTTAACAGAAATCGAGGCAAGAGATGATGTTAAGGTACTTATTCTTACAGGTGGTCCTGACAAGAAGGACAATGCATTTAAGTCATTCGTAGCTGGTGCAGACATCTCTGAGATGGTTAACTTCACAGCTGCAGAGGCTAGAGCATTTGGTATGAGAGCTTCTGTACCATTCTTTAAGCTCATGAACATGAGACAGGTTACAATCGCTGCAGTTAATGGTTTCGCACTCGGCGGTGGATGTGAAATCGCAATGGCTTGCGATATCCGCATCGCTTCAGAGAACGCTACATTTGGTCAGCCTGAGACAGGACTTGGTATTATCCCAGGCTTCGGCGGCACACAGCGTCTTGCTCGTCTTGTTGGTATGGGACGCGCTAAGGAGCTTATCTTCACATGTGATTCTATCGATGCTAACGAAGCATACAGAATCGGCCTTGTTAACAAGGTAACAACTACAGAAGAGCTTATGTCTACAGCTAAGGCTATGGCTGCTAAGATTGCTTCAAAGGGAAGCTACGCAGTATCTATCGCAAAGGCTGCTATCAACAACGGATACGATATGGACATCAAGAACGCTGTTGAGATGGAAGCAAACCTTTTCGGTATCACATGCTCTACACACGATAAGGCTGAAGGTATGGGTGCATTCCTTGAGAGACGTGCAGCTAACCTCACAGACTTCTAATATCGCTTAGTCAATTGCCACCCAGTATGTCTGGGTGGCTTTTTTTATTTAGCGACCTACATAACCTAGGCAAGCGCGAGGAGGATATGACCATCATTTTCCGAATGTGATGAAGGAAAATGTTGGTCTAGTAAGCGGAGCTTACATCGGTGGCCCTCAAAGTTCCTTGCAAAGCAAGGATGCCTTTGAGGACATGCCATGTGGTTAAGGAGGGACCCTTTAGGGAGGTTCCCTTGACCGCAATGGGAGGTGGCCTCCGGGAGCATGAAAAACTAGGAAGGTCGCATCTATAGGGGGTTGTAAAAAAAGGTGTAAACAGTTATGATAATTAAGATTAGGTTAATATTAGGTTTAGTAGGTGATTTATGAATAACGATTATATGTTTGAAGACGAAGATAATATGGATTTTAAGAGCCAGGAGAGTGAGCAGAATCAGCAGAATAACGCTAATTTTGCTGGTGAGCAGTATGGTCAGTATACAGGTCCTAAGTATAGCTATCAGGATCCTGGGTATAAGCCTGAATCTGATGGCTTAGGAATGGCTGTAGTTTCAATGGTTCTTGGTGTAGGCTCCATTATGTTTTTTATATTGGGGATTAACATTATTTGTTCTATTATTTCTATTATATTGGGTATAGTTTTTCTTGCTAAGAGTAGCAATAAGCTTGGAAGAATTTTTTCTATCACAGGTATAATTACAGCTGTACTAGGAATAGTTTGTTGTATTGCTGCATGGTCTTTCATTTTTAGTAATGCAGATAATATTGCTGGTCTTGCTGATGACAAAGATGGCATGGAAGAGTGGTACGAATACTACGGTCTTGATGGCATGTATAATGATATAGCCCCATACGATGATGACAATAATTATATATTTGAAGATCCAGATGGTGATGATTTAAGCAATTTGTTTGATGGAAAAATAGACAAAGATGAACATCCTGATGTGGATTTTGATGACACACTTTAATTTTGGTTAAAGGTGCCTACGTGGCATTTTTTAATAGTAAGAGAAGGGATATCTGACGAGAAAGGATATCCTCATAGAAAGGAATTACTTATTATGTACAACAAAGTAGACGCTAGCCTGAACTTCGTTGAAAGGGAGAAGCAGGTATTGAAGTTCTGGGAAGAGAATGATATCTTCCAGAAGTCAATGGATTCAAGAAAAGAGGGAGAGACTTACACATTTTACGATGGACCTCCAACAGCAAATGGTAAGCCACACATCGGTCACGTAGAGACACGTGCTATCAAGGACATGATTCCTAGATACCAGACTATGAAGGGTAAGTTCGTACCTAGAAAAGCTGGATGGGATACACATGGTCTTCCAGTAGAGCTTGAGGTTGAAAAGCTTCTTGGCCTTAACGGTAAGGAACAGATTGAAGAATACGGAATGGAGCCTTTCATTAAGAAGTGTAAGGAATCCGTTTGGAAATATAAGGGTATGTGGGAGGATTTCTCTGGCACAGTAGGTTTCTGGGCTGATATGGATAATCCTTATATCACATATGATGATAATTTTATTGAGTCTGAGTGGTGGGCACTTAAGACTATCTGGGACAAGAAGCTTCTTTATAAGGGCTTTAAGATTGTTCCATATTGCCCTCGTTGCGGCACTCCACTTTCTGCACAGGAGGTTGCACAGGGATATAAGACAGTTAAGGAACGTTCAGCAGTAGTTCGTTTCAAGATTACAGGTGAGGATGCTTACTTCCTTGCTTGGACAACAACACCATGGACACTTCCATCAAACCTTGCACTTTGCGTTAACCCTGATGAGACATATATTAAGGTTAAGGCGGTTGATGGATACACATATATCCTTGCAGAGGCACTTGCTGACAAGGTGCTTTCAAAGATTGCTACAGAAGAGGGGGTTAAGCCTTACGAAGTACTTGAAACATACAAGGGAACAGACCTTGAGTACAAGGAGTACGAGCCACTATTTGCATGTGCAGGTGAGGCAGCTGCAAAGCAGCACAAAAAGGCTCACTTCGTAACATGTGACACATACGTTACTATGTCAGATGGTACTGGTATTGTACATATTGCTCCTGCTTTCGGTGAAGATGATGCTAAGGTTGGACGTAAGTATGACCTTCCATTCGTTCAGTTCGTTGATGGTAAGGGTGAGATGACAGAGGAGACTCCTTATGCAGGTCTTTTCGTTAAGAAGGCAGACCCAGAGGTTCTTAAGGACCTTGATAAGGAGGGTAAGCTTTTCGATGCTCCTAAGTTTGAGCACGAATATCCACATTGCTGGAGATGTGATACTCCACTTATCTACTATGCTAGAGAATCATGGTTCATCAAGATGACAGAGGTTAAGGATGACCTGATTAAGAATAATAATACAGTAAACTGGATTCCTGAGAATATCGGTAAGGGACGTTTCGGCGATTGGCTTGAGAACGTTCAGGACTGGGGTATTTCTCGTAACCGTTACTGGGGAACTCCACTTAACATTTGGGAGTGTGCTGATTGTGGTAAGCAGATTTCTATCGGCAGCCGCAAGGAGCTTGCAGAGCTTTCAGGCAATCCTGATGCTGAAAAGATTGAGCTTCATCGTCCATACATCGATGCTGTTACATGCAAGTGTCCTGAGTGTAGCGGTACTATGAAGCGTGTGCCAGAGGTTATTGACTGCTGGTTCGATTCAGGTGCTATGCCATTTGCTCAGCATCATTATCCATTTGAGAATAAGGAAGTATTTGAGCAGCAGTTCCCAGCTAAGTTTATTTCTGAGGCTGTTGACCAGACTCGTGGTTGGTTCTACTCACTTATGGCAGAGTCAACACTTCTATTCAACAAGGCACCTTATGAGAACGTTATCGTATTAGGTCACGTTCAGGATGAGAATGGACAGAAGATGTCTAAGTCTAAGGGTAATGCTGTAGACCCATTTGACGCACTTGAGAAGATGGGCGCAGATGCTATTAGATGGTATTTCTATACCTCTTCAGCACCATGGATTCCAAAGAGATTTGGTGAGAACGCAGTTATGGAAGGCCAGAGAAAGTTCCTTGGAACTCTTTGGAATACATACGCTTTCTATATTTTATATGCAAATATCGACGAGTTCGATCCTACTAAGTACGAGCTTGATTTTGATAAGCTTGCAGTTATGGATAAGTGGATTCTTTCACGTCTTAACTCAAGCATCAAGGCTGTTGATGAGAACCTTGGCGCATACAAGATTCCAGAGGCAGCACGTGCTTTAGATGAGTTCGTAGATGATATGTCAAACTGGTACGTTCGTCGTTGCCGTGACAGATTCTGGGCTAAGGGAATGGAGCAGGATAAGATTAATGCTTACATGACTCTTTACACATGCCTTAAGGATATCTCACTTGCAGCAGCACCAATGATTCCTTTCATGACAGAGGAAATCTACCAGAACATGGTTCGCTCAGTTGATAAGACAGCTCCAGAGTCTATCCATCTTTGTGACTTCCCTGTTGTTAATGAAGCTTTCATTGACAAGAAGCTTGAGGAAGATATGGATGAGCTCCTTAAGATAGTAGTTCACGGACGTGCTTGCCGTAACACAGCACAGATTAAGAATAGACAGCCAATCGGCCAGATGTACATTAAGGCTGAGCATGAGCTTGATGAGATGTATGTATCTATCATCGAGGATGAGCTTAACGTTAAGAAGGCTACATTTACAGAGGATGTTTCTGCATTCACATCATACAGCTTCAAGCCACAGCTTCGTACAGTAGGACCTAAGTATGGTAAGTTCCTTGGTGGTATCCAGAAGGCACTTGCATCACTTGATGGCAACGCAGCTTATGCAGAGCTTAAGGCAAATGGGGTATTAAGATTGCCTGAGGTTGATGCTTCTATCGAGCTTGCAGAGGAAGATTTACTTATCTCTATGGCTCAGACAGAAGGCTTCGTAGCAGATGGTGACAACTACGTAACAGTAGTTCTCGATACAAATCTTTCAGAAGAGCTTCTTGAGGAAGGCTTCGTAAGAGAAATCGTTTCAAAGATTCAGACTATGCGTAAGGAAGCTGACTTCGAAGTTATGGACCGCATCAGCGTAGCATATGCAGGTACAGCAAAGGCTAACGAAATCTTCGCTAAGAATAAGGAC
>JAGBJE010000137.1 GCA_017934625.1 Pseudobutyrivibrio sp.
AGAATCTTCATGTTCTTTATCTTGAATTGGGAGTAGGAGCTAATACGCCCGTAATAATAAAGTATCCGTTCTGGCAGATGACGCTGGCAAATGAAAAAGCGGTATATGCCTGCTTAAATTATGGTGAATCATTCTGCCCAGCGGAAATTGAAGATAGAAGTATATGTATTGATGGTGATATTGAAACTATATTGCAAGAGGTATAACCAAATACAATATCTATTAGCTAAAGTTTCGATTTTCATTCATTCGAAATCATGCGATTGCGCAATTGTTTTACAATTGCGCAATTTTTATGCCTAATTTTTGCTTTAATTTATAATAATTGCGCAAAAATCTTAGTGGTTGTGAGAATTGTTTAGGGCCATAAATAGAGCTAGAATAATACCACAAAGCAAGTTCATAGAATGTTCACAAAAACAATGAGTTTTGCAATTATGCGCAATTATGCGCAAAAATGGGAGGGTATATGGGTAAATTAATTTCTAGAAACAAAGTCTTATTAATAATGTTAGTTCCAGCATTAATTTACGTAATCGTATTTAGCTACATTCCAATGGCTGGAATAGTATTAGCTTTTAAAAATTACAGATACGCTGACGGAATATTTGGTAGTCCATGGGTTGGATTAGACAATTTTAAGTTCTTATTTGTTTCAAATAAGGTTTGGCAACTAACAAGAAATACACTTCTCTATAATATTGCTTTTATAATCTTTGGAATGATATTCGAGGTTGGATTCGCAATTATATTAAGTGAGTTGAATAACAAGGTGTTTAAGAAATTTGCACAAGGCTTTATGTTCTTGCCGTATTTCATCTCATGGGTTGTGGTTTCTACTATCATGCTGAATATCTTTGGCGACAATGGAGTGTTGAATTCAATTTTGCTTTCAGCAGGTGGAGAAAAATACAGTATATATAATAATACAGCATTATGGCCAGTCATAATGGTTTTGGTAAGATTGTGGAAGCAGACCGGATACGGAACAGTTATTTATTTAGCCGCTATTGCTGGAATAAGCCAGGATTTATACGAGGCAGCATCTATTGATGGAGCTAACGTATGGCAGAAGATACGCTATATCACACTTCCTTCGTTGAAACCAACAGTAATGATTATGACACTATTAGCACTTGGAAATATTTTTAGAGGTGATTTTGGTATGTTCTATCAATTGGTTGGCTCTAATCAATTATTACTTAAATCATCAGATATTTTGGATACATATATTTATCGATTGCTATTAACAACTCCTGATGTTGGAATGACAGCTGCCGCTGGATTGTATCAATCTTTATTATGCTTTGTAACAATTATAACTGCAAACTGGATTGTTAAGAAGATTGCTCCAGATTATACATTATTCTAGTAGATTGGGAGGATAGAAATGGGTTCTAAAATAAAAGGTAAAGATCAAATCATATTTGAAGTTATTGGATATATATTAGTTTTTCTTTTTGCCCTAGCTTGTGTAATTCCATTTTATTTAATAATAATGGGTTCATTTACTAAAGAAAGCACAATAGTAACAACAGGATATAAATTGTGGCTAACAGCTAAGGATTTTTCGACAGAAGCATATGCAATGGCTTTTAAAAGTCCACAAACAATATTGAAAGCCTATGGGGTAACTATATTTGTAACAGTTGTTGGTACAGTTTTATCAATATTTTTAACAACAATGACGGGTTATGTGTTGGCCAGAAAGGATTTCCCTTGGAAGAATGGCATCTCATTCTTCTTCTTTTTCACCACGTTATTTAATGGTGGATTAGTACCTTATTATCTTTTGTGCACAACATATTTAGGCTTCACCAACAGAATTTATTCTCTCATTCTCCCAGGGATGTTTTCTGTTTGGAATATGATTATTGCTAAAAGCTTTATGAAAGGTATCCCATTTGAAATGGTTGAAGCCGCAAAAATTGATGGTGCTGGTGACTTTTGTATTTATTATAAAGTCATTCTTCCAATGGCAAAGCCTTTGGTAGCAACAATAACCTTATTTGTAGCATTGGCTTATTGGAATGATTGGTATAACTGTATGTTGTTTATGAGTACGGGAGAGCATTGGAACTTACAGTATACGCTGCAGAATATTCTAAATAGTTCAGAAGCACTAAAAAGAATAGCAGTATTAACTGGCATGCAGGTAGGGCAGCTACCATCAGAAGGATTAAAATTGGCCATGACTGTTATTGCAACAGGTCCAATTGTTTTATTATATCCATTTTTGCAGAAATACTTTGTTAAGGGATTAACTCTTGGCGCAGTTAAGGGTTGATAATAAAAAGAGAATAATGGAGGAGGATACCATGAAGAAAAGAATGAAGAAAATTGTGGGGGCAATTTTAGCAGCAACGATGACAATGTCAATGGTGGCATGTGGTGACAGTTCTGGTTCTGCTAACACTATTAACGGAAAGACTACTGCTGAAGGTTCAGATGATTCAGCTATATCAGCAGACAGCCCATATGCAGGAAAGGGATTTAATTTTTCTACACCTGAAACAATTGTAATGTATGTATTAGGTGATAAACCTACAGATATGGACACTGTTTTGCAGAAGGCTAACTCAGAATATTTTGAGCCAAACTTAAACACGACGCTTGATATTGAGTTTTTGAATTGGAGCGATTACGCAACTAAATATTCATTACTCCTTTCTGGTGGTGAACAGGTAGATTTGATATATACAGCATCTTGGTGTTATTACAATGATGAGGTTGCTGCTGGCGCATTTAAGAAACTTGATAATGAGTTTATACAGACATATTTGCCATATACCTACGCAGAGCTTCCAGAGGAAGCATGGAAGGAAATTGCAATTAATGGTGATGTCTATGCAGTGCCTAAAGGAAAGGCAACATTTACAGCATACAACGGTGCAGTTGTTAGACAAGATTTGATAGATAAGTATTCGCTTACAACACCTGACAGCTGGGACAATTTCAAAACATATCTTGAAGAATTGGCAAATCTGCAATCAGAGACTGGTGTTACCGCATTAAATACAAATGCTAACAGAGAGCAGTTATTCACATTGTTCTGTCAAGAAAATACATTGCAAGGAGTTACTGAAGGATATGATTTCTTGTATCAGGCTAATAATTCTGAAAAAGCTCCAGCTCCTGAGGATATAGAGTATGCATATATGTCAGATTATTACACTGATTATGCACTCCAGATGGCTGATTTAGCTGGCAAAGGAGTTTGGTCTGCAAATGCAATAAATGATACAACAGACTCACAATCATATTTTGAAAATGGTACATCAGGAGCATTTGTATGGAATAGCTCAGTGTTTACTGCAGGTGATAATTTAGAATCATCAGGTCTTGGAACATATGCTGTTTATGATGTTACACCAGATACTAAGCGTTCAAGAGGTGCATATTCCGTTGATGCGACAGCCATAACAGAAAAATCAGCTGATCCTGAAAGAGCTGCACTTGTACTTGATTATATGAAGAGTGATGTAGACCTTAACCGACTATTATTAGGTGGAATTGAAGGTACACATTATGAGTTAGATGCTGACGGAAATAGGGTTACACTTGATAAAGCTGCAGATTACCCATGGAATGGTTGGGCATGGGCAATCAATAGGCAGGACGAGCCAGATGAAGCTGGTCTTGATGAAAGAGCTGTAGCTTACGGTGAGCATTGTGATGAAATGGAGTTTGTTCCAGAACAGACTGGATTCACATTTGATCCATCGCCAGTACAGAATCAATATACAGCTGTTCAATCAGTTGTTTCAGAATATCAGCAGAGCTTTGCGCTTGGAATTTATGGCAAGGACACAGAAAAGTCTATTGAGGAATTCCACCAGGCATTAAAAGATGCTGGAGTTGATGCTTTTACAGAAGAATTCATAAAGCAGTATACTGAGTATAAAGAAGCTAACGGAATATAAAATTTAAAAGGGTCAGTTTTTTTACTGACCCTTTTATCTAATGGAGATACTATGAATTACATTAAGGGAATGGACATTTCTTCTTATCAAGAAATGTTAGACAAAGGATATGAATACTTTGATGAATTTGGTAATACTGTAGATATTTTAGATTATGCAGTAGAAAAGGGATTTAACTATGCGCGTATACGCATTTGGAATAACCCATCTAATATACCTGAATCTGGTGGATACTGTAGTTTAGATGAAACTATAAAGCTTGCAAAGAGAATTAAGGAAATAGGCATTCCGTATTTATTGGATTTTCATTATTCAGATTGGTGGGCAGATCCAGGTAATCAAAATAAACCAAAGGATTGGGAATATCTTCATGGTAGAGAATTAATGGATGCAGTATATGAATATACAAAAGATGTTCTTGATACATTGGCAGATAATGATGTTTCTCCTTCAATGGTTCAAGTAGGTAATGAAATAAGATGTGGAATGTTATGGCCAGATGGCAGTAGTGAGGATTTCAGGACATTGGCCAAACTGATAAATGCTGGGATAAAGGGCGTTAGAGAGGCTAAAGGTGGAGAGGCTATCCAAATAATGCTACATCTAGACCAAGGCGGACGCTATCATTATTATGAAAAATGGTTTGATGCTGTAATGAGAAACGGGGTAGAAGATTTCGATATTATTGGGTTATCTTACTATCCATTTTGGCATGGCACATATCAGGATTTAGATGAAACCCTGAATAAATTAGAGGAAAGATACCATAAAGATTTAATAATCGCTGAAGTGGCGTATGCACACAAATTAGGTGATGATTCGTTATTTGGAAAGGGTCAGGAACGACTGGGAGGTCTTCCTGCTTCCGAAGATGGTCAGTATGAGGCTTTAAAAATTATTTCTGGAATAATAAATGGGGTAAATAACAATAGAGGGAAGGGTTTCTTTTATTGGGAACCATTTATGCGAGCGGACAATCCATCTTCCTGGGGATATTGTATGGGGATTGTGGATTCAGAAGGAAAACCTTTGAAAACTTTGACAATAATGAATAGTTCATTTCCAATAGGTGCAGATGAAGCAAGAAGTTTGTATTCAAAATTAAGATATTCGGATGATTGTAGCGAGCCTATTAATGGTACTAATATTTTACTTGACTCAGGATTTACAAATGATTTAAGTAATTGGAATTACAATAAGCCAAATAATGTTAACTATAAAATAGAAGCAATCGATGATGTAGAAATATTTAGTTTTCAAAGTAAGGGAAATGTATATTTTAAATTGCACCAAATCGTTACAATAAAAGAAACGGGAGACTACAGCTTAGCCGTTGAATACAAAGGTGATAATACAACGGGAGTTTGTGTAAAGCCATATATTGAATTAGCAGATTATAGAAGAGAAATTAACATCTATCCATCAGATAGAATTTGGACTAGAGGAACTTTGGACATATCTCTTGAAGCAGGCACACAAGTTGATGTTGGGATTGAAATAGATTCTCCTGAAATTATGGGACAAATAAGAAATATCGGATTGTATTTAAGGAGTTAACATGCAAGAAATAGAGCTTAAGAAAATAGCGGAAGAACTTAATATTTCTCAAACTACTGTTTCAAGAGCATTATCAGGGAATGGAAGAGTAGCAATAAAAACAAAAGAGCGTATTCAGGAATATCTTCAGGCAAATGGGTATGTTCTTAAAAACAAAAATGCAGAATTTAGTGATAAGAAGACAAAAAATATTTGCATAACTCTTCCAGGAGAAGATAACTTTGCTGAAATGCCATATTTTCAGGCAACACTACTGAGTGTGATAGATTATTATGCCACAAGAGACTACAATGTTATTCCGATAAAAACTAGTGCTGTGGATATAAGTGAGTTGGAGAAAATCATTAAACATCATAAAGTTGATGGAGTCATTCTAACGAGAACAATTAGAAATGGCATAGATATTGAATTTTTAAAAGCGCACAAGGTTCCCTTTATCGTTATTGGCTCATATGAGGATGACAATGTATATCAGGTAGATGTAGACCAAGAAAACGGTTGTAAAGAACTAACCTCATTGCTTCTAAAAATGGGATATAGAAGGTTGGCATTATTATGCGCTGATATGACACATGTTGTTACTCAAAGTAGATATAACGGATTCTTTAAAGCACACATTGAAAATGATATTTCTTTAGATACAAGATACATTTTTGATGAAGCTGGATATCCACATCGAACAGCACAGGCATTAGATGATTGCTTGAAAAACCAAATAGAGTGCATTGTTTGCATGGATGACAATATTTGCGTCAATGTTCTAAACAGATTAAAAGCTGAAAATGTTATGGTGCCAAGAGATATTAAGGTCGCATCATTTTATGATAGCTCTGTTCTTGAAATGCACTATCCACCTATTACAGCCCTGGAGTTCAATACAAGAGATTTAGGATGGACGGCAGCTAAAAATCTATATGAATTATTGCATGGTAACGAAATACCCCATAGGCAATTATTAGGCTATCAGCTTATTTTACGAGATTCGACAAAGAGAATAGAAAGAGAGACGGGAGAATGAGTTTTCTTATAGGAGCAGATGTTTCATCTTTACAGGCGATGGAAGATTGTGGAGCCGTATTTTATGATGAAAACGGAAAAGAAGATGATGCATTAAATATTCTAAAAAATCATGGGATAAATAGTATCAGACTTAGGTTGTTTAATGACCCCACATTGTCTTTTGATAGAGGCGATTATTGTAATGTAAGTAATACATTACCAATTGCAAAAAGGGCAAAGGCTAAAGGCTTAGGGATATATTTAGATTTTCACTACAGCGATTTTTGGGCTGATTGGCAAAAGCAGATAATTCCAAAGGCATGGATTGGAAAAAATGTCGATGAATTATGTGATGCAATTTATAAATATACCTTAGATTCGTTGATTGAATTTAAAAATAATAACGCGTGGCCTGACATTGTACAAATTGGAAATGAAATTGGTAGAGGCTTGTTATGGGACTATGGCACACTTGATCATCCTGAATATATTACTAGATTTCTGAATGCAGGAATAGATGCCGTAAAATCGGCTAGTGATGCTGATTATTTAATGCCTAAAATTATGATACATATCGAATGTGGCGCTGAAACAAAACAAACGGAGGATTTTTTTCGAAATCTTAACAGATATGGCATAGGAAATTTTGATTACATAGGATTGTCCTATTATCCATATTGGGCTGGTCCATATGAGAAATTTATCGAAAACGCAAGAAATGCATATCATGTATTTGGAAAGAAAGTAATAATTGCAGAAACAGCATTCCCATATACTGATGTATCTAATGATGATACACCAAATGTTGTCACCGGAGAGTTAACACGCAATACAATGAATATGGATGCAACGC
>JAGBJE010000138.1 GCA_017934625.1 Pseudobutyrivibrio sp.
CACAAGCCTGATGAATTCAACGCCACCTACAACGTCATGCTTATTGCGCCCAGTAGCTCTTCCACTTCTTCGTCGGTTGGGATGCCATCGTAGCATAGAGCATAGTCTATTAGCTGTTCAAAGGCGCTGCGACGACTCTCCTCAAGTGGAAATAGCTCGGTAATTGGCTGGCGCCATCTTCCAAGCATTTCATTGAGCTCACCAAGCTTTGGTGTAAGCACTTCTTTTTCTTTATTTCTAAGGAACTGGGTCAGTGCAGGGCTATTGCCTCCACTAGAAAATGCTCCTACAAGATTCTGTTCTTTCAGATATGAAGGGAAGATAAATGTGCACTTATCCTTATCATCCACAACATTTACAGGGATACCTCCCTCTTTGCACATCATGGAAATCTGACCATTTAATTCCTCGTCGTTTGTAGCCACAACCACAAGCTTACGTTCCTGCAGATCAAGAGGTGTGAACTCCCTTTGTTCTAACAAAAGGTGGTCAGTCTCCTCTGATAAAGCGGCAAGCTCCATTGATATTTCTTTGGCAATAACATGTACCTTAGCTCCGAAATCCAACAGTGCATTTACCTTTCTAAGGGCAACCTCGCCCCCACCAATAACTAAACAATTGGAATCTGTTATATCAACAAACATAGGAAAATATGCCATAGCCCCCTCCTTATACGAAAAATTGCTACTATAAATTGAATAGTATCATATCTTTGTGAAATATTATTGTTACTATTCCTCGTATATAACAGATTTATCAATCTGTGCTAAGGCTACGTCAATTTCCTCTAAATATTTCTGACCAATCTTAGACATTACAGCATTCTTTTTCGTGATATATCCTATCTCCATAATGCTGTTAGGATTTTCCTCGTCCTCACGATATGGCACAACAATATAGCCATCCCCATTATAATCACCCCAGATAATACCAGAGCAAAGGGTGTAACCATTCATGGCCTTAACCAGATTAAGCATGGTAGAACGGTCTGTTACACGTATGGTCTGAGGATAAATGTTCTCACTAAGAATCTCCTCTGCAAGGTATTCACTGTTCTCCCCCTGCTCAAAATAAAGACAAGGATAATTTTTAAGGTCCTCAAAGCCAATAGAATCAAGCTTTGCCAGTGGATGCTCATGCCAAAGGTACACAAAGGCTCTACATTTAATCAGTGAATGAAACTCCACAGCATGCTCATTGAAAAGCTTATTCATGGCCTTTTTATTATGCTCACTGATGTAAAGAATGCCTATCTCGCTTTTCAGTGTACTTACATCCTTTACGATATTTTGAGTGGTAGTCTCTCTAAGGGCAAAGTCAAACTGATTCATATCGTATTCCTTTGCCGTATCAACAAATGCTCTTACTGCAAATGTATAATGCTGAGTGGAAACACCAAACTTTCTCTTGTAGCTTCCCTCATCCTTATATTTTTGCATAACGATATCATACTGGCGATAAAAGCCTCTGATATCGTCTATGAATTCTGCACCCTCAGGGGTTACAATAACACCCTTGTTGGTTCTCATAAAAATAGTGATTCCGATTTCATTCTCTAATTCCTGAATAGCACTGGTGAGGGTAGGCTGAACAATATATAGCTTTTCTGCCGCCTTGTTCATAGAACCGTACTCTTCAATAGTTAGAGCGTAAAGCATTTGTTGTATAGTCATAGTTAGTCTCCCTTATTCTCGTGAAAAGCCGCCTGTTAAATCCTTAATCACTTCGCTGGCCAGGACAAGTCCTGCCACTGCCGGCGTAAATGCAATAGAACCTGGAATATCTCTTCTTTCAGTACATTTGTGTTCTGCACCAGGTGGGCAAATACAATTTGTTCTACAGCTGATAGCCATATCTTCTATTGGACGAATAGGCTTTTCATCTGAAAATACTACCTTAAGATGCTTAACTCCACGTTTTTTCATCTCGCGTCGCATTACCTTTGCAAGTGGACACATTGTAGTTTTATAAATATCAGCTACTCTAAATCTACTAGGGTCAAGCTTATTTCCTGCTCCCATGCAGCTGATTACTGGTACATCATCCTTTTTACATCGCATGATAATTTCAATCTTGGCAGTAACAGTATCTACTGCGTCCACCACATAATCGTAAGATTTAAAATCAAAATCATCTGCATTCTCCGGTAGGAAAAAGCACTTATGTACTGTAATATCTGCCTTAGGATTGATATCAAGCATTCGTTCCTTCATAACATCTACTTTGTTTTTTCCTACTGTGGAACGGGTTGCGATAATCTGTCTGTTAAGATTAGTCAGACATACCTGGTCATCATCTATCAAATCAAAATGCCCAACTCCTGTTCTAACAAGTGCCTCGCATACATAACCACCTACTCCACCAATGCCAAAAATAGCAACACGTTTATTCTTCAAAGCTTCCATGGCATTTTTGCCAAGTAAAAGCTCTGTTCTTGAAAACTGATTTAACATAAATACCTCTATAAATCTTTATTTTAATGTTTCATTCATACTTCCAGTGCGATAGCCCTTTAAGTCTAATGAAACATATGCGAATCCGTATGTCTTAAAAGTATCGTATATACGAATTCTAAATTCCTCATCAAGCATCCTTGGAAAATCCTGTGGCAAAATCTCAATACGAGCCACATTATCACCATGGATTCTCACTCTAAACTGATTGAAGCCCTCATCTAATAGCAGTTGCTCTGCCTTATCTACCATAGCAAGCTTTTCCTTTGATATGGTTTCTCCATATGGAAATCTGCTGGCAAGGCATGCAAAGGATTGCTTATCTGCAGTAGGCAAATCAAAGTGCTTAGAAAGCTCTCTGATTTCCTGCTTAGTAAAGCCTATCTCTCTAAGTGGACTCTTGGCACCCAGCTCAGCCACAGCTAAAAGTCCAGGCCTGTAATCACCATTATCATCTAAGTTTGAGCCCTCTGCCACATATGCTATATTAAGGCTTCTTGCCAATTCAAACATTTTCTCAAATAGCTCTTTTTTGCACAGGTAGCATCTATTAGGTGGATTCTTGGCAAATCCCTCAATCTCCAGTTCTTCAGACTCTACAATATAATGCCTTACACCTAATGCCTTACAATAGTCCTTAGCTTCATTTAATTCCCTTTTTGGAAATGAACATGATGATGCAGTAATAGCAATAGCTTTGTCCCCCAAAGCCTCCACTGCTGCATACAATAGAAATGTTGAATCTACTCCGCTTGAAAAGGCCACCGCAACACTGCCAAGGCCCTTGAAATAATCTATTAAGCTATTATATTTTTCCAATAAAGCTTTTTCCATTTATAAACACCCGAGTTTCACCTATCTTTTTAGTAGGATAATAACAAAAAAACACAAGCGGGTCAATATAAACCCGCTTGTATTTCTACTCATTCTAATATCTCCTCCATCGCATCCCAATCAAAGATTTGTAGAGCGCTACTAAGCTTTGAAACTTTTTCAGCATCCGCTTGAGGTAATAAATATTCCTTCAAAGTCTCTATAACATCGCAAGCCCCATCATAATCCATCTGCTCCACAATATCCTTAAGCACATTGTAAGCCTCTGCAAGCTCCTCTTCAGGAATTGCCTCCTTTTCTACCTGAGGTGCTTCCTCTGTTTCATTTTCTTCATAGAATTCATGCAACCTATCATATACATACTTATAAATGAACAGCACCTCGGCAGTATTGGCATGAATGAATTCTAAGTCATTATTTTTACCTGCCATCTCAAGCTTAAATGCTTTTTCGGACAAATCCAAAGCGCCTATTAATCTTGCAGATGATTTAAGTGCGTGTACCTGAATAGTGTAATTCTTAATATCATCATCATGCTCATAATCCTTAATAAGCTTAAGCTTTTCAGGAGCGGTATCATGGAAGCTCTTACATACAATCAAATACGTATCTCTGTCTCCTGTAGCTTCGATACCCTTGTTCACATCTATAAAAGGTTCCTTCTCAAATAGATCTATGACGGTTCCATCTGTACTATCAGAAGACTCTGCAAGCTCGCTTTCCGTAACAGGTGTAATCTTATCCTCTGGAAGATAGCGCTCTATCATATCCTCAAACTGTATACCATCTATTGGCTTTGATAGGTAATTGTCAAAGCCAGCAGAAATATATTCTTCCTTGGCACCCTTTATGGCATTAGCAGTAAGAACAATGATAGGTGTATCCTTGTTGACGTCGCACTGCTTTCTTATTTCTTTCATGGATTCCTCGCCACTAAGGCCAGGCATCATTGCATCCATAAAGATAATATCGTATTTACGAATTCTCGCCAGCTCAATGGCATCTGTTCCTGATGATGCTGTATCTACCTGAACCTGTATTCTCTTTAGAAGACTCTTTGCAACGATAAGGTTCATCTCCACATCATCAACAACAAGTATTACTGCATTCTTTGCGTGGAACTTCTCCACGTCAGATTCTCTACTATAAACATCATTATTTTCAGTAAAATCACCTATTTTGTCCTGACCACAAACTGATTGAAGAATTGAAAATGAAAATGTAGAGCCCTTTCCATATACACTTGATACATTAAGTGAGCTGTTCATCTTCTCAAGCAAGCTCTTTGTGATACTCATACCAAGACCAGTACCTTCCACCTTTTTGTTACGCATTTCATCAATACGCTGATAAGGAGAAAACAGCTTTTCAATTTCGTCTTCTTTGATACCAATACCAGTATCAGTAACACTGACCTTTAGCTTTATCTGGTCGTCTGAAACCTGCTCGTAATCCATTACAAATGTAACAGAGCCTTCGTTAGTATACTTAACAGCATTGTTAAGAATATTGATAATAATCTGCTCTATTCTTACATCATCACCATAAAGCTTCTTTGGAATATCAGGGTTAACCTTTACATCAAAATCAAGCCTCTTATCAGTAGCCTTTGGCCTAATCATATTGACAAGGTCATTCACAAGAATACCAAGGTCATACTCGCCCATTATAAGCTCAAGATTACCAGATTCTATCTTAGAGAAATCCAGGATATCATTGATAAGAGCAAGCAAGGTCTTACTAGCATTTCTAATATCTCTTGCATACTTTTTCGTCTCATCTTCCTTGGACTCTCTAGAAATCATGGTTCCCATACCAATGATTGCATTGATAGGAGTTCTTATTTCATGCGACATATTAGCAAGAAAGGCAGACTTCATCTTGTTGGCTGCTTCCTCCACATGAAGTGCCTTCTCAAGCGCCTGTGTCTTTTCATCCTGAAGCTTTCTAACTATTACCTCATGCTCACTCATCTGCTTTTTAGTAAGCATATAAACAGCGCCATTTATAATAGAACTAATGACTACAGTTATAAGCATAACAAGAATAGTATAGAAATATATTCTAAACATTTTAGTCTCGTATATTTCTCGCTCTTTTGTAAATGTGTATACATTTTCATTTATTATTCTATTTTCATCATCTAATATCTCTATGTGGAAATCGTAGGTACCATAAGGAAGCATAAAGTATGAAATGGTGCTAATACTGCTGGATTGAATTTTAGCCTTTTCCTGGTCAATGCCATACATGTAATATCTTACATATGGATCTGTAGGTGTAAAATTGTTAAGGTCCAGATTTATACCTACCCTCTTTACACCTCGTGGAATGATAATCTCATTATTGTTAGTCACGACTGTAGTCTTACCATCAAATACAACTTCTGTAATCTTTGTCTTATAGCTAGTGACATTCATTTCATAGTTGTTAACATTAAGCTTGTACACGCCTGTACTGCCACATAGATAAATATTCTCGTCCCCATCCAAGCAATTCCATGAATTGCTGGTAAGGCTGGCTGGCAAACCTGACTTTACATCCAAAAGGGACCAGCTTTCTGGGGTAGCGTTATTCATAAGTGCATCATATCTAATTACATAGATTCCTGCACCACCTATAATAAACACATTGCCATTGTCGCTTTGATAAATATCATAATTATTATAGAATGGAATTCCTTCTAATTCTCTCAGCTTGTAATCCTCTGACATATAGCAGAGACCACTACCTGTCATTATAAATGTTCCATCAGAAAATTTATCCTTAGCCATTCTTAGAATTACGCCAGAACTGAGACCATCAGTTTTAGTAAGTACACTATATCTCTTGTGATTCTTAATGAACTCTACTCCATCACCATCACTTCCTACTAAAAGTGTTCCATCCTCCAGCTCTAGCATGTTTAATATCTGAGCTCCGCTCAATTCCTTTCCAAGCTCAAGTATATCGGTGACTTTTCTATCCTTTATATAGTAAAGACCTGTTTCTGCTGAAACTACAAGCTCACCTGTAGATAGCGCATATATGAGTCTAGGTCTTCTATCGTTAATCTGTTGACCCTCTAGATATGTAAAGAACTGCCCATTTGGGGACAAGCCCATAATATCCTTACCATAGCCTAATATAACCAGATTTCCATATTCGTCCTCTGTCATGCTTCGGATTCTGGTATTTTCATAAAATTCTGTTACTGGGTTTTTAATGTTTTCCAGAGTTGACCTGTTAATTATGACCAAGCCATCATCGGTTCCAACATAAATATTGTTGTCTTTAAAATAGGTAACATTGGCAACGGAAGCAGCCTCGTTACATACACTAAACAAATCAATAAGGCTTGACCTACTTAGGCACAGCAAGCCTCGTCTATAAGAGGTAAACCAAATATTATCCTGGTAGTCCTCGTATATTTCTTCCACAGCACTATCAAATCCAGTTGGATTAAGATTCGCCACATTGTGATGAGCATCCATAATTCCTATTCCTGCATCTGAAGCTATATAGGCATATCCATTATCCTTGAAAAATACTTTATTTATATAAAGTAATTCAGGTGTATCTATTTTTTCAACATACTCGAATTTACCATCATGCATGCTGTATTTCAGAAGATATTCTGAATCGGTACCTACAAACAAATCTCCATTATTATCAAAGGATACACAGGTAGCCCCTACATCACTAACCTCAAACTGTTCTGTTACTTTGCCACCCTCTAAAATCGTCACAACGTTCTTGGTATTTACTGCAGCAACTCGCTCTCCGTTGTCATAAGATATGCTGGTGATGTTTCCAGCCTCATTATAGTTTTCGTCAAGGAAAATTCTGTCATTCTCGTAATGGGCAACACTAACTCCTGCTGTGGTAGCAATATAGTAAATATGATTGCTATCCTCAACAATTCCATGAATTGTGCTTGAGGACAGACCTCTAGAAGAATCGATATTATATGCATGAAGTGAATCATCAACTACAGTTACACCAGAACCATTTGTTCCAATCCAAAGCTTATCATTTTCATCTACATATAAACACTGAACAGAACGAACTGATGAGAAATTGTTAATGAGCTGAAAATCCTTACCATTAAATCTGTACAAGCCGCCATATGTACCAACCCACATGCTTCCATCAGATGTCTGCACGATATCATTGGCACAACCGCCTACAAGCCCGTTCTCACTGTTGTAAACCTTTGCCACATGATTTTCAATTCCAATATCCTCAGCTTTAGCTGGTAGGGATGGTATCAGGGCTGTTACAAGAGATGTTAGAACTAAAAGTAGGCCTAATGTAGCCTTGGTGCCTAATGCCTTTTTAAGCTTTAAAGCAGTCTTTTTCTTAACATATTGCTTGTAGCTGACACGAACAAGATAAATAAGCATTAAGGCTGTAAAGGAATCAGTAAAGCATACATACAGCTCTGCTATATATGCCTGTCCAAGGAATGGCATTCCTAAAGCATTAAGGAAATCCATAGTTGCATCTGGAAGGAATAAGCCTGTTGTACCATCAAAGAACCACATGTTAATAATAGTGGCAAACACCGACTTAATCACTGCAAATGTAAGGGATAGGCTAAGCACTGAAAAGAAACGATTTAAGAATCTATTATTCTTGCATAAAAGAGCTACAATTATAGCAAACAAAAAATCCACTACGAGATAGTATGCACTCTTAAGAATGACTATAGACGCAATTAGTCCACTGACAATGGCAACAATTGCCCCTAGACAAGGGCCTCCATAATAAGCACTGTAGATTGTTCCTGTAATATTAAGAAAGCCTGGAAAACCAGTATAGTAAGATATGGCTCTTCCGCCCAGGTTAAAAAAAATTCCAAGTATTAATATTTTTAAATCATTCCTTGAAGGTCTTATAGTCATGCTATTCCTCTATCTCGTTAATTATGCTTAAGAAAACGTCTACTATCATGGGGTCAAACTGGGTTCCAGCATTGTTTTTAAACTCTTCAATAATTTCTGATTTTGTAAACTTTTTCCTGTATAACTTTTCTCTATTCATATTGTCATAGGCATCAGCTACAGCAATTATCCTTGCAATAAGAGGAATCTCGTCCCCCTTTTTGCCTACAGGATAGCCAGTGCCATCATATCTTTCATGATGGAACATTGCAGCTTCTGCTGCATGTGGTATTGAATTAATAGTTTCAAGAAGATATGCTCCCTTTACTGTATGCATTCTAACTATCTTCTTTTCTTCGTCCGTAAGCTGAGTAGCCTTACCTAAAATGCTTTCTGGAACAGAATAATTACCTATGTTGTGTAGCAGAGCGGAATAATAAATTGCATCACAATCAGACTTGTCCATGCCCATGTGCTCAGCAATAAATCTAGAGTATTTTGCTACATTTTTTGAATGTTCTCTATGATAATAATCCTTTGCATCAGCAACCACAGCGCACAGATTAAAGGTATCATCTAACATCTGCCTTTGAACAATAAGCTGTCCTTCAAATCCAAGTATTATCCATGCAATAAGTCCGCCAACCAGCATAATGAGAAGCCATGTTGGTAAAAGCACTAAATAAATCTTTCCTGTTAAATCTGCAAAGTAGGATTTGTGGATGTGATACTGCATGGTAAAATCTGACAAATCCACATTCCCTGACAAGCTATACATAATGATGCCGATGTTGGTCTGACCTGAATACTCAGCAGTAGATTTCAGCGGAACCTCACTAGAACTACTAGAGGTATCTGGATAATAAACTATGTAATCACCATTTTTAAGAGGAATTAGCAAATCCTGTCCTGCAAGATAATAATCAAGAATAATATCCTCAGCGTTATAATTTCGAAGGTCCAGAGTCTGAACTCGTTCCTTATCTGTAAACTGATGAATCTCCACTACACCATTCCAGGCATTATTAACATAACAATCCTCATGGATATTAATTCTAAGACTCCAATCAGTCATGACACATTTTGAATTGTTGGTAATGGTTGCCTCATATATTTTGGCATTAATCACTTTATCTGGAAAAGCATCATTCTTCTCCCATGAATCAGTGATTAAACCTCTTGGGTGAATATCAGCTGTAACTTCCATTGTTACAGAATCAGCTGTAATTTCACGGTCCAGATTATTAAATTTATTAACCTGAATCATGTGAAATATAAACCCTATAAAAATCCCCACTAAAATAGTTGCAAGGATTGCGAATATCCTTCTCACCAATCCTTGCATCTTCACTAATCTGTCCATATATACTTTCCCTATGGAATTAGCTTATATCTTAACTAATTCCCACTGCATTCCTTTGTCATACATTGTATCTAACATCTCATCTAATGGCATTGGCTTACCAAAATAATATCCCTGTGCTTTCTCACAGCCTGCATCCTTTAGGAACTGATAATGCTCTTTGGTCTCAACACCTTCACATAGAGACGAAAGCCCCATTTCGGTAGATGTTTTTATTATATAATTCATTAAGGTTTTTGTCTTTGGATTTTTATCAATACTTCTTAAAAATACCATATCAAGCTTTAGAACATCAAACTCATAATCAGCTAATGTGGTAAGGGATGAATAGCCGCTTCCAAAATCATCTATCCATATTTCATGACCGGCTTCTCTAATCTTCTCACAGGCGTCCTTAATAAGACCTGTGTTATCAGAAAAGGCACTCTCAGTAATCTCCACATCAATCATCTCTCGTGGAACATCATATATCTCACAATAATCCGAAAGCATCTTGTAAACATCACACACCTCAAAATCAAGGCGCGATACATTTACAGAAAATGGCACTAAGGCCTCTCCTTCATCACAAAGGCGTCTATAATCCTGGCACACCTTCTTTACAACATATTCATCCACAAAATGAATTAAATGAAAATGCTCCAAAGTCTCAATAAAATATCCTGGTGGCAGCATGCCATCCTCTGGGTCGACCCATCTTACCAGGGCCTCATAGCCGCATATTTCACCTGTCTTTACACGGATAATAGGCTGATAAAATACCTTAATATAATCGTTAGCAATAGCATCATCTATATGATCAACTACAAATTGCTGGCGACGCAAGCCGTCCCTAATAATATCATCATAGATACAATAATTAACATCATGTCTGTTCTTTATGCTATTGCAGGCAAGTCTGGCATGATCGCAGGCCAAGCCTACCTCGGCACGCTGATCGTCCATATAATAAATGCCAGCCTTTACCTTAACCTTCTTATTAACATCCTCTGAAAGAAGCATAGACTTATACACTTCCTCCACGCATTCCACAACCTCATCCTTTGGAAGAGTTGTAAACACTACAAAATGATCGTCGGAAAATCTGGCAACAGTTGCTCCCACAAACGCTTCCTTTATGGTGCGACCAAGGTCGCGAAGCAGCTCGTCACCCATTTTGAATCCATGCCGCTCGTTATATAGCTTAAAATTAGGAATGTCAAAGTGAACAAAGGAAACGTCCTGACGTCGAATATCAGGCTGTCCCAAAAGAATCTGTACCTTATTATAGAAAAATGCCATATTAAACAGGCCTGTAAGCTCATCTGTCTCTCTGTTTGAAGCAAGAGCCTCAGCCTCGGCATAGGAATTGCGACTGGTATTAAGATATTCATTCTGGTCTACATCTACAATGAATACATAGTAGAAGCTTTTACCATTAGCCCCGTGAAGGAGATGCCCAAAATCCTCTACATATCTTATCTCACCCTGCTTTGTAACAATACGATAACGGACATAGTCGTGGCGTTTTTCGGCATAGATAGTCTGAGCCTCAATTTGATTTTCTATCTTAAGCAAATCATCAGGATGAACCATACCCTTGAAGGTTCCACCTATAAATTCCAAGAATTCTTCATAGGTATCACATCCAAAAAGCTTCACTATATTTGTCTCAGCAAAGATGACCTTCTCATCACCTCCTGCCTCGTAGATGAAAAAGCCACCTGGCAAACCTGTAGGAATAACTCCACCCATCAAGGTTTCGTAATATTCTTCTCTCATTTTAACCCCCGTTTAGTGCATATAGTTCTATTCTTATATACGCTCTTGTCCATTATTTTTGATTTTACTATACAAATGAGTCTAAAACAAGAAGTGTTCCGACAATTTCACCAAATGTACAAGGTTATTTCACTAAATGTCTAGAAATTATGACAAAAAAATAGAGACAGGAACTTGATTCCTATCTCTTTCTCCCCTCACCCTTATATAACTAGCTACTAACTAGCCTTTTTCTCTGTCATAACTCCAACGACTTTAAGAGTATTTCTTGCGATGAATACTGTCTTCACTCCCTTTTGCTGAAGGTCTTCAGCTCTCCTAAAAAGATCCTCTGGACCTGTACATGTGATAATTTCACCTATTGCCATTTCTCATGCCTCCCCGTGGTGTATTTTAATATTTTCGTTGTCAGCGCCATCTGCGCAACTTGTGAACAACACAACGAACTCCTATATAATAGCCTCATTTGTGGGGTTTGTCCATCTGTAAACTGTGAACAATTTATGAACTCTACTTAATCGTTTTCATAGAATTAGTTCTTACTATGAACCTTGATTTTCTACAGTTTTTTCATATTTATAATGTAAGATTTAATATAATCTATTTCTATGCAACCATAAACATAATATTAAAAGGCGATTGATTAGCTCATGCAACGAAAATCTATTAAGAAAATCTCAATAGCGATTCTCTTATTATTAGCTGCCCTTTTATTGTTGCAGTCTATTTTCTATGCCACCACATATATAGAAAAAATATCCAACCATCAAAAGGCAGAAGAAATATTATCAGTGGATTTAGCATATTCCTGGGATACTATGGATGAGCAGCTAAACACAATTAATGATTTATTAAAAAACAAGCCTCTATTTGACAATGATGCAGGTAGGCTTTATGAACGAGCAGGACTGATATATCTTCAGGAGGGAGATTCCATTTCCTATTATAAGAACCTGGGGTACGCCCTCTACTATCTGGATGGCAGCAATGATGATTTTACCATTAATATCTATCTTGATTTAGCCAATTTCTATCTAAATAACTATGCCTTTTCAAATGCTCAGGCTATGCTTGATAATGCCTTTGCGATCAAGCCTATTGAAGAGATAGAAAACCTTCAAATAAAAAGCTATGCTTATAGAATGCAGGGCATAATGGAATTTATGAAATATAATTACAATGAAGCCGAAACTGCTATCATGAATTCACAAAGAGTGCTGGCAGACTGCCCAGATGAGGTGTTTGCAGAAAGCTACATGGCAATGAATGATGTATGGCTTGCCCGAATATATGAAGAAACAGGACGACTGGCAAAATGTAAAGAAAAGCTGGATGAATGGGCTGATAGTGATATGTTTACCACAAATATATATCGCAGCCATTCAAAAGGAGCTTACCTTTGTTTTAAATCAGCTTTATTCCACACTATTTGACCAGCAAAACTACACCCTGGCCGGAGTTGTAAATGGCATAGTGTATACTTCTATAAACGAATTGCAAATTAGCAGCCTTGAACACAAGCAATACGTAAAGCGCATCAGCCTTATATTTGTTGTCTGGTTTATTGGACTATTTATACTTGCAATCTTACTAGTGCAGATTTCTAATTCCAGATATGATAATCTGACTGAATTATTAAACAGAAATATGTTCAACTACACTTTAAGCAGAATGAAACGGTCAAATATCAAATATGGAATTATAATGATGGACATAGATGATTTTAAACAGGTAAACGACAACTATGGTCATCTAAATGGAGATATTGTTCTTAAACGCCTTGGCCAGATTATAAGCAAAGAAACCACTAATGAAATAAAGGCCTACAGATACGGCGGCGAAGAATTTATAGTACTTGTAGAAAAACCAGTATTACCTTACATTAAGGCTATTTCCCAACGAATTAGACGTCACATGGAAGAACAGGAATGGGAATTTAACAAGGATTTGGTGCTTACCATCAGTATAGGCTGTGCCATTGGAAGTGGTGAAGATGATGTAGTAAAAAAAGCTGACGACAATCTATACATCTCTAAAACCAACGGCAAAAACCAGGTAACAATGTAAAAACAAAGAATAATGAAAAAACAGCTGCTAGAAATGTTACGCTATCAATATATAATGAGCCAGCTTGTTAGCTACTTGTTAGCTACTTGCTGGCTCTGATGTTATATAAACCTTCTATAATTTTTATCTCTTTACGCGGGCGCCGGCTCCACCCATGATGGCTTCTACCTCGGCGCAGGTAGCCATTGTGGTATCACCAGGCGTTGTCATAGCAAGAGCACCATGAGCTGTTCCGTATTCTACAGCTTTTGCAGCATCACCTGTAGTCATAAGACCATATACTAAGCCTGAAGCAAATGAATCTCCACCGCCTACTCTATCAAGAATTTCTAAGCCCTTATAATCCTTTGCCTTATGGATCTTTCCATCTGCCCAGCAAAGTGCTGACCAGTCATTTACTGTAGCAGTCTTAACAGTACGAAGTGTAGTAGCTACTACCTTAAAATTAGGATATACCTTAGCAGCATTATCAATCATCTTCTTATAGCCTTCGATGTTAAGCTCCTTAAGATTTGCATCATTTCCTTCAATCTCAAAGCCAAGACAAGCTGTAAAATCCTCTTCATTTCCAATCATTACATCTACATACTTAGCAATCTCTTTATTAACCTCCTGCGCCTTAGCAAGGCCTCCAATTGCAGACCACATAGATGCACGATAATTAAGGTCATATGAAACAATAGTGCCATACTTCTTTGCTGTCTTAATAGCCTCTACAACTGTCTTAGCTGACTCTTCAGAAAGTGCTGCATAAATACCGCCTGTATGGAACCATCTTACACCCAGCTCACCAAAGATATAATCAAAATCAAAGTCCTTAGCTGTAGCCTGAGAAATAGCTGTGTTTGCTCTATCAGAGCAGCTAAGTGCTCCTCTTATACCAAAGCCTCTCTCTACGAAATTAAGACCATTTCTGCACTCCCTACCAATTCCATCTGTCTTCTTCCAATTAATGAGCTTTGTATCTACACCACCTTGCATAATAAAATCCTCTACAAGATGTCCAACCTCATTATCAGCGAAAGCAGTGATTACCGCTGTATCCATGCCAAAGCATCTTCTAAGTCCGCGGATAACATTGTATTCTCCGCCCCCTTCCCATACCTTAAACTCTCTGGCTGTGCGAATTCGGCCCTCGCCTGGATCAAATCTAAGCATTACCTCACCAAGAGATACTGCGTCATATTTACAATCTTCTTTTTTTCTAAGTTCTAAGTTCATATCAATCTCCTTCCCCTCATCAGTCAGCTGCGCTGACAGCTTCCCCCCAGGGGGAAGCCTTTGCCTTCCCCTTGAGGGGAAGGGGGACCGCTTTAGCGGTGGATGAGGTGTTATTATAATCTGAAATATTCTACTGCATTTCCACCGCATATACGTTTTATCATGCTACATAAATACGATAGGTCTGCGGGGTACTCGCCTGACTCTACCCAGGTGCCAATTTTGTTGCAAAGGATGCGACGGTAGAGCTCATGGCGTGGGAATGACAGAAAGCTGCGTGAGTCTGTAAGCATTCCTACGGATGTGGAAATAAGCCCTGCGTCAGACATTGCTTCTATCTGGCGCTCCATTCCGTTTTTGTGATCGCAGAACCACCATGCTGCACCAAGCTGTACCTTTCCTTTAATGCCATGTTCGTTGCTGCAAAATGTTGATGCCATTACTGCAAGCATTTCTGTATCCTTTGGGTTAAGGCAGTAAAGAATTGTTTTTGGCAATTCGTCATTTTCATCCATTGCAGATAGGACTGCTGCAAGCTGTGGAGCGTAGGCAAAATCTGCCATAGCATCAAAGCCTGTGTCAGCTCCAAGGAATTCATAAAAACGCTTGGAATTGTTTCTGATAGCACCAATGTGAAGCTGCATTACGATACCAGCTTTACTGTATTCCTTTCCAAGCTCTGTAAGAATATAGCCCTTAAATTTACCGATTTCCTCTTCACTTAAGGTTGCCGATGCAAGTCCTTTTTTGAATATGTTATCAACCTCAGCTTCTGAAGCCTTAACGTAAAACAATCCTTCTAAGCTGTGATCTGACACACGGCATCCATTATCAGTGAAGAATTTCAACCTGATACTAAGGGCCTTAAGCAGTGATTTAACATCTGTAATCTGAAGTCCTGCTACTCCACCTAGCTTTTCAATGTATGTGGCAAATTCAGGCTTTTCGATTCCCATGGCCTTCTCTGGTCTAAAGCTTGGAAGTACCTTTATCTCAAAGCCATCCTCTCTAATCTTTTTATGCCACTCCAATGAATCGGCAGGGTCATCTGTGGTACATAAGACAGACACATTTTGCATTCTTAGGAGGTTTCTTACTGAGTACTCCTTTGTCTTTAGCATAGCATTACATTTATCCCAAATATCCTGTGCAGTTTCAGGATTAAGCGGGGTTGTAATACCAAAGTAGCGCTGTAGCTCTAAATGAGTCCAGTGGTACAAAGGATTCCCAATAAGATTTTGTACAGTGTCTGCCCATGCCACAAATTTATCAAAAGGTGCCCCATCACCTGTGATAAGCCTTTCAGATATTCCGTTTGCTCGCATGGCACGCCACTTGTAGTGGTCACCACCAAGCCAAACCTCTGCCATATTGTCAAAGCATCTGTCCTCGTATATTTCCTTAGGACTTAGATGATTGTGATAGTCTATGATAGGTGCTTTCTCCACCTCGTTAAAAAGGGCCTTTGCAGTATCATTAGTGAGCAAAAAATCCTTATCCATAAATGCCATCATAGCTTTTCAAGTTCCTTTCTCACATTGCCCTTGCCCTGTAATCTTACGTATATTTCCAGTACTCTTGCTGCAAGGTTATCCTCGTACAAATCTACGCCAAACACATCTGTCCTCTTAAGTACATCCTTTGCAGGCATACCCTTAAGCTCATCTAACAATGGGTCCGGGCTTTGCTCAAATGGATTGCCATCATCATCCTTACCCTCTAAGTATCTTAAGTATCCAGCAAGAACAAATGGAATGATTTTTAGCTTGTCTGTTCCAAGTGATGAATTAGCTCTGTATGCTTTGATAGTCTCACCAAATCTGATAGGAAGCTTCTGTGATGTGTCACAGGCAATACGCTGTGGTGTATCTGGCATGAAAGGATTTGGAAGACGCTTTGTAAGTACTGCATCCAGGAAATCCTCTGGTGAAATTACCCCAGGATTTACAACAGTCTTCATGCCCTCTTCCTTACCAAGGATTGTTACCATTTTCTTTAAGGCCTTATCATTCATCTCATCATGGATAGTCTTGTAACCAAGTAAACAGCCATAGATTGCAAGAGCTGTGTGAAGAGGATTGAGGCATGTGCACACCTTCATCTTCTCTGTCTTATCTACTGTGATTCTATCTGTAAATAGGATGCCTCCTTTTTCAAGGGCTGGGCGTCCGTTAGGGAACAAATCCTCAATTACAAGATACTCTGTTTCCTCCGCATTTACGAAGTTAGCAACATAAGTATTCTTAGTAGTTACAATAGGCTCTGCACCTTCTACTCCATCTTCGATTAACATCTTCTTAACAGTGTCATCAGGACGTGGGGTAATCTTATCAATCATTGTAAGAGGGAATGCCACAAGCTGTGGATTCTCAAGATATGCAATAAAATCAGCCTCGCATTTGCCTTCCTTGAACCATTCCTTGGCAAGCTCTAAAACTGCTCCCTTCAGCTTGTCTCCATTGTGAGAGCAATTGTCCATACTTACGATGGAGATAGGAAGTGCACCTACCTTGAATCTCTCTAAAATAAGGCCAACAACCTTTGACATATAAGCCTTTGTCTTATAGCCCTTTTCAGTGATTGTAAAGCTTACCATCTGAAGAGATGGTGCTCTGAAAATCTCTCTTAATCTTTCGATTTCTTTTTCATTATCCTCGTCAAGAATGCATGACTCTGCAATAGAGCCTACTACCTTCTTTTCTACTGTTCCATCAGCCTTAAGAGTGGCAAGAATGCTTAGGTCATCACAAGGTCTATTGTATTTTTCGATGATTTCGTAATCATAGCCCTCCGCTACAATAAGGCCTGTATCAAGAGTGCCATCATCTAAAAGCTTATCAACTACATTTGCCTGAAATGCTCTAAATATGTTTCCTGCACCAAAGTGAATCCATGTAGGATTTTGCTTCGTATTTGCGATAATTTTTTCTCTATCATAATCCGGGAGCTTATAACCCTTTGACTCCCAGGCGGTTCTGTCTTTTATACCTTCGTTTGTTAGTTTCATACTAATTCTCCTATTTGTTGCTTTTCTCAATAGCTTCCCATAGTCCGTTGATATAGGCGGCACCAAGTGCTCTGTCGTAGAGGCCGTAGCCAGGCATTGCCTTTTCGCCCCATATCATACGGCCATGGTCTGGGCGAATTGGTCCTGTAAAGCCTATATCATAAAGTGCTTTTACGATTTCATACATGTCGAAGCTTCCATCAGAAGAAAGATGTGCAGCCTCCTCGAAATCTGTTGGAGAATTAAACTTAAGATTTCTTACATGTGCAAAATGGATACGTCCCTTTAGGCTTCTAATCATATCTGGCAAATCATTCTCTAAGTTTGTACCATAAGAACCAGAACAGAAGGTGACGCCATTATGTGGATTATCTACCATCTTCATCATCCTATGGATGTTTTCTTTATTGATGATGATACGTGGCAAACCAAACACAGGCCATGCTGGATCATCTGGATGTATAGCCATGTTGATGTCATACTGGTCACATACTGGCATGATTCTCTCAAGGAAGTATTTCAGATTCTCAAATAAATCCTCATCTGTAATATCCTTATACTCATCAAACAGCTCCTTAACATGAGCAAGTCGATCTGGCTCCCAGCCTGGCATAACAGTACCATTAGTATCAGCTGAAATAGATTCAAACATCTTCTCAGGAACCAATGCATCTACAGCCTCCTGAGTGTACGCAAGCACTGTTGAGCCATCTGCTCTTTTTCTTGCAAGCTCTGTTCTTGTCCAATCAAACACTGGCATAAAATTATAGCAAACCAGGTGAATATCCTCTTCGCCTAAGTTCTTAAGTGTCTCAATATAATTATCAATAAGCTCATCACGACTTGGCTTGCCCAGCTTAATATCCTCATGAACATTTACACTTTCAATTCCAGCTATCTTAAGGCCTGCCGACTCCACCTGTTCCTTAAGGGCATGGATACGTTCACGGCTCCACACCTCACCTGGCTTAGTATCATAAAGTGTTGTGATTACGCCATGTACTCCAGGTATCTGTCTAATCTGCTCAAGAGTTACGGTATCAAAATCCTTTCCGTACCATCTAAGTGTCATTTCCATTAAGCACGTACCTCCTTTACGATATCCGCTGCCTCGTGGGTTAGGGTCTCGATTTTTTCGAAGTCGCCGCTTGCAATCATGTCTCCTTTGACCATCCAGGTACCGCCGCAGGCTACGATGCGATTGCATTTTAGGTAGTCTCTTACGTTGTCTTTGTTAATGCCACCTGTTGGCATAAAATTAAGCTTTGTATATGGTGCTGCCACAGCCTTTATCATTGGAAGACCACCTGCTGGCTCAGCTGGGAAAAACTTTACAAAATCAAGGCCAAGCTCCATAGCCTGCTCCATCTCACCAGGAGTCTGCACACCTGGGCACACTGGATATCCCTTTTCAATACAGTAATTAACAACCTTTGGATTAAAGCCTGGTGCTACAATAAACTTTGCACCGGCAGCCATTGCTCTATCAGCCTGCTCGCAGGTAAGCACAGTGCCTGCACCTACAAGCATATCTGGGAATTCCTTCGCCATAATTCTTATAGCTTCCTCTGCTGCATCTGTTCTAAAGGTTACCTCTGCTGCTGGAAGTCCCCCCTTCATGAGAGCTTCCCCTAATGCCTTTGCATCCTTTGCATCCTCAAGAACTACCACAGGAATAATGCCTATCTCTTGAAATTTTGCTTTTATCTCATCATACATTTTTCTATCTCCTTTAAAATTTCTACATTTATCATACCTTCCAAGGCCTTCTGCGCCCATTGTCACCCTTGCGCCGTATATTGCATTTATTGCGGTAGTATGGTAATTTGAAGTAAGCAAGTCTTTCTCAACCTTGGCAAGCGCGAGGAAGATATGACCATCATTTTCCGAATGCAATGCAGGAAAATGTTGGTCTAGTAAGCGAAGCTTACATTTGGGAGATGGCTTGCGGGAGCACGGAGTATTTGGAGAGACTTGCATATGAAAAAAAATCTGAAATCGGAATTTAGTACAAGACAATATATGATATCCAGGGATTACGAGATTTATTACTACAGTGATAAAAAGATCCCTGCGGTGGCTGCACATACCCATGATTACTATGAATTTTATTTCTTTATTGATGGGCATATTGTTATGCACATAGATGGGAAGGAATTTACGCCTACTCCAGGTACACTTATTGTAATTCCACCTAGGATGAAGCATTTTGCAAGACTGGTTGATGGGTCTATTTTTTATCGTAGATTTGTATTTTGGGTTACAAGAGATTTCTTAGACAGCCTGGCAAATATTTCTAATGATTATAATTATTTAGCTGATAAGACTTTAGATGATAAGTTCTTCATTCATAAATTTACAGATATTGAATTTAATACCATTCAGGGTAAAGGCTTTACCCTGATAGATGAGATTCACTCCAATAGATTTGGACGTGATGCAAAGATTCTATTATCAGTAAGTGATTTTATTCTTTCGGTTAATCGTATGGTGTATGAATCCCTTAATCCGGTGGCAACCAGCACGGATTCTGATACGCTGTACCAAAGCATCATCCTCTACATTGAAAACCATATAGATGAGAATCTGTCATTGGATGAACTATCAGAGAAGCTACACGTAAGCAAGTTCCACATATCACATATTTTTACTGAGACCTGTGGCATCCCGCTTCACAAATATATAATTAAAAAGCGTCTTGATATGTGTAGAGATGCAATTCTTAGTGGGGCAGATATTACCACGGTAGCAACCTCCTACGGCTTTAGTGATTATTCTGTTTTCTATAGAGCTTTCATCAAGGAATATGGAAAATCTCCCAAGAAATATAAGGATGAGATATTTAGAAAAACAAGGATTGATTAACAGCATACCTGTTAATCAATCCTTGTTTATTTTAAAGTGTAATCTTATTTCGTTCTTTGCGCAATTGTTTGAGCTGGGCAACGCTCATCATTTTTTTAGGTCGTTTAGTGTATTTTATTTTAAGCTCTTCAGGCTTGTACATCTTCATTATACCGGTGTAGGTAATAAGTGTACCATCAGATTTGGTAACACATCTTCTATCAATATGGATATGGTAGGTAGAAACAGAACCATTGATAATAAGCTCTGCTATACCTTTGTCGTCATTGATTTCACCACTGAGCACTTTTGACTGAAAGGTATATATATCCATGATAGTATAGGTATTATCTTTAAGTTTTGATCTCATGGCCTTGGCCGCTTCTATTGTCTCACGGTCGGGACCATTTATTGTAAATCTGTTGCCCACTTTAACCTCTCAAGTAATCCAAACGTTATAAAAGAAATTATTTTTGAACCGCAAGTGTTAATTGTACACTATAATTATTATTTAGTCTACTCAAAAATTCTATAGTCTTGCATTTTTTCTGTATTCGCTAGGGGATACCCCCACAAATGCTTTAAAGCTTTTCATGAAGTGCTTTTCATTATCATACCCCACTTTTACAGAAATTTCATTCACTTTCATATCTGTTTCAGAAAGTAAGCGCTTGGCCTCCCCCATTCTAAGCTCCTTAACATAGGTGACAAAGTTTGTTCCAGTGATATTTTTAAACTCTGCTGAAAACAAGGAATAGTTCATTGATATATGGTTGCTTACAACAGCCATATTCAAATCCCTAGCGTAATTCTCATTAATGTATGCAATAGCCTCATTTATCTTGGCAGTAGTTTGGTCAACATCTAAAGCTTCACTTAGCTGAGCTTGCATATCTAAAACAAAGCTGATAAACCCTTCCCTGTAATTGCCTAGGCAATCTGTAGCAAATGGATTAATAAGCTTATCTGCCACAGTCATCTTGTAGGTGGCGGAAAACTCACCGACGAATTTGTTAATGGCATTCACAAAATCCTTTGGCGGTATCTGTCCACGAGTGGCTGCAATAAAAAATGAATCCCACTCCTTTTTTAAATCCTTTGGCCTGTCCACCCCCATAAGCTGAACTCTGGCACTGATTGCATTTGCATCAATGAGCTTTGCAGCTGTCTTCAAAAGTTCAGCGGGAACAGCTGGCAAATCATAGTCCACCATATTCATGTTTTGAAGAAAGGCTTCACCTCTTCTAGTGTAGGCTTGGGTGTAAGCTCTTTTTAAATCTGTTATAGAAGAATAAACATCACTGATTCCAATATATTTTAGTCCCCCTACAGAAGCCAGGCTGTCCGAAGCAACAATATATACATTGCCCCCTTGAACACCTCGAAGAGTGATGCCAGAAACATTGCCTGCTTCAGCATTTGCCACCACTACTCTATACTCATCTCCAACCTCTCGTTGAAGAGTTTGTGCCAAAAGTAAAGTGTCCTCCTCTTTAGCATCCTTATCTCTAAGCATGTATTTAAGAAGCTGATTATCTAAAGCAATCAGCTTTTCCTTATCCTGAATTTGATGGTTAATCTCCTTGTCCAGCTTTTCAAGAATGGATTTAAGTTTTTCTCGCTCCACAGGCTTAAGAATGTATTCCCTCACGCCATGTCTCATCATCTCCACTGCGTAGGAAAAATCATCATACCCACTGATGGCAACAGCCAGTGGGGGATTATCCAACTCCTGCATGGTCTGAACCAACTCAATGCCATTCATCTTTGGCATTCTGATGTCTGTAAAAACAACATCTATCGGTTCCTTAGATAAAACATCCATGGCACTTTGGCCATTGTTACACTCTATTACCTCTTCAACAGGGACACCACTTCGCTTTATCATAGTAGCAATTCCTTGTCTGATAAGCTTTTCATCCTCTACTACTAAAACCTTCTTCATACATTACCCTCTAACAAAGTTCTTTTAGATTTTCCACACTCTTAAGTGGTATTCTTACACTAACCTTTGTGTAACAGCCCTCCATGGTTGCCACATCAATACCGTAGCCCTCTCCAAAGCTGGCCTTTAGTCTATCCTGAACATTCTTAAGACCTATTCCATTTCCAGAGCCTCCACCTGTAGCTATTTCACCATTAATCTTTTTCTTAAGCCTATCCAGCTCCTCATCATTCATGCCTCTGCCATTATCAGTAATCTCGATAATGCAATCATTTTCCACTACCAAACCTTTTATGTAGATGGTGGTATCCTCTGCTATTTCCTCCACCCCATGGATTATGGCATTTTCTATGATAGGCTGAAGGGACATCTTAGGCACATGTTGATTCATAATGACCATAGGTATATTTAGTGAAAGAATTATATCATAGTCAAACCTGAGATTAATCAGTGCCATGTAGTTTTTGATATATTCCAGCTCCTCTGACACATGGACCATTTCTGAGGTCCACTTCATGCTGTAGCGCAATAGCTTGCCAAGGCTTGTGATGGCATCGGAAATGTCGTACTCCTCTTGCATCTCAGCCATCATCTTAATGGACTCTAGCACATTGTAGATAAAATGAGCGTTAATCTGATTTTGCAATGCCTTAATTTGACTATCCTTTGCAAGAATCTCCCTGTCGATATTCTGCTGCATAAGATTTTGAATATTATCAAGCATTCGATTGACCTGATGGGCAAGCTCGCCCATCTCATCATCACGGCCAGTTTCTAATGCTCTAACAGACAAATCCCCTTTTCTAACCTGCCTGATGGTATAAAGAGTGGCATAAAAATTCTTGAGCACCTGGCGCACTAAAAGGTCTACAACAAAGGATAAAAGTATAAGTATTACAATCATCCAAGCCACAAAGGTATTTCGCTGCTTGTACACCTCGTTTAGGCTATCACTAATATCCTCAACAGACACTAATGTACCAGAAAGCTCCTTAATGTACATGCCAGAAATTACACTTTTACTTTTCTTGCTATAATAGGTCTTTATCTCGTTAGTCTCCAACCCCTTAGATTTATCACTCATCTCCTCTGCAAGCCCAAGAGCTATGGCCTTAACATCTTCATCTGTTCTTTTGCCAAAGATAACATTGCCATCTGATGTAACAAAGCAGCTAATCTCCCCTGGCACATTCTCATACATAGATGGAAACATAGTGCTCATTTTCATGCTGGTTTCTATAACACCAAGCTTGCCATATTTCCTGTCATTGATTGGGGTAATAAGTGCCAAAAGCGGTGCTGTATCACTGTTTGAAAACAGATTATCCTTGTAATCGTATACCCAGCCACCAGCCTCTGCCATATATGTCCAAGGCTGCCTTTGCATTCTAGAAGCATTATACATAACAGGCATCATTTCCTGCACATAATCTGTGGCGGCATAATATCTTGCCCCTGAAAGTACAGGGTTTGTATTAATCAGTCTCTCAAGTGATGCCACATCATTCCTATAAAAAGAGAGCCACTCCTTGGTGGAATAGCTGCCCTGATTTTTGGCACTAATCAGGATTCTATTCATGGTCTCATCGGACAAGAAAAACTGTGTAGTCATGTTGATAGAATCGATGTTGTTTTTGATACTATCCTGACGTCTGGCCATGGTGGAATCCAGATAAGAAACATTTTCCTTGATGGTGGACTGTTCCATATTGTAAAACATAACACCACTTAGGATTGCGATAGGCACCATAACAAAGACAAGAATTATGGCAGTCAATTTTCTATTAAGTTTTATTCCTTTAATTGATTCCCAATTTTTCCTTTGCTTTAACAACATACTGATATCGTTTCTCCTGAAGCCCATCGTAGCCTAGGGCTACTCGCTCATCCTTATATTCATCCAGAATTTGGTCAAACTCCTCATCGCTTTCTGCTAAAAGCAGCTGCTGCAAGGTGTCCGACCAAAGAGCCTTAACCTGGCTATCTATGTATGCATCCTCTGTGTCTGCCGGAAGAATAACATCATATTGACCAGTATACTTGGCATATTTGTAGGTCCATTCCTCCAGCTGAGTGGTTGGGGATGTATTATCTGTCCTCCATTTTAGCTGCATTACATTATCCTGCAGCATCCAATAGGCATCATCAGCACCATATATCTGATCATAGGTGCCTCTGTCTGTATTAAGAAGATTAAGCACCTCCGGCTTAATCACAGGCTTGCCATCTACCATATCATAGGTGATGCCTTCAACCCCAAGATATACTAATTTTTGTCCCTCCTCAGAAATCAGATAGTCCATAAACTGAATAGCCCTGTCAGGATGCTTACAATTCTTTGAAATCATCGTAACTGTCCAGCCGCTAACTGTATTGGTTGGAAGCACATGGTCATCACCATTCATATTCTTAGGGCCATCCACTGCTATATAGATGCTATTTGGATTCTTTGAATAAAGTGCTTTTTGTTGAGCAGCCATATCAGTGTACTGATACAGCATGCAAAAATATCTGCCCTCAGCAATCTTTTCCTCCATCTGTGTCCTTTGGTCAATAAATACATCAGTAGAAAGATAGCCCTCCTCATTAAGCTTTCTAAACATCTTTAGCCACTTAATATATTCAGGGTCCGTGTTTCTATCGTAGAGCTTACCATCCTTTTCGTAAGGAATGGCAAGGAAGTTTTGGATATACTGGTCAAAAGAAACATTTCCTGAATCATCAAAAAGATGGGCGCCAATTGGAATAAGTGGTTTGCCATCTATCAGAGGAAACATCTCCTTTGCCTTTTTGACAGCACCTTCAAAGCCTTCTATTGTGGTCATATCAGGGCTTCCAATGGCTTCGTATATATCCTTTCTTACAAGGAAGGTTTGGTTGGAGCCGATTTTGTCGTTGCTTTCCACATCCTGAGGGGTGACAGATGAGCTTGGATATCCATATATATTTCCATCTGACTGGGTATACCAGCTGACTGCCTGCTTGTCACATACCTGATAAAAGTAAGGGTCGTACTCATCAGCAAGCTCATTGATGGCGTACACCATATCCTTTTGAATCATTTCGTTGACCTGTGGCTCCCACCATCCAAGTGTAATCAAATCAGGCAGCGAGCCGGATTCAATGATGGCATTTAGCTTCTCCTCCTCGTTGCCCTGAGGAGTGATGAAGTTAATGTCCACACCTGTGTTTTCTGTGATGGTGCGGGATACCACATTGCTACCCCAGCCTGTGTTAAACCAAGAATAATTAATATACCAATCCAGGGTAACTGTATCATCACCGCTGGATTTTGATGGAGTGTCCACCGCACTTTTGCCACAGCCAGTAAGAGTTAAAGCTGCAAGTGACAGGGCTATTAATTTGTTGATTGATTGTGCGCAATTTTTCATATGATTATTATACTTTCTTGTAATGACACTTTCAATAAATAAACGCCATAAAGGACTGCCGCAATAAGCGCCAGTCCATTATATTTATAGGTTTTTGTTTTTCATCAGAAAAACAAGAACCGGACATAGACCAATATTTTCTGAAAGAAAATATTGCTTGGCAAAGCCAAGTTCTTGTGGGCTTTTTCCTTAAGTAGCCCACAAGAAGTCACTCTTTTACGCTACCTGCAGAAATACTGCTGATAATATATCTAGAGCAGAATGCAAATACTATCATGATAGGCACTACAGAAATAGCAACACCAAGGTATATAGCTCCCTGATTCTTCTGCAGGTCTGTTGCAGCATTCAGTGTTGAAATCATTACAGGTAATGTCATTTTATTAGGAGTATTCAAAAGTATTAATGGCATCAGGTATGAATTCCAGTTTCCGATAAATGCTCCTATGGACATGGTGGCAATACCAGGTGCCATAATAGGAAGTACGATTTTGTGGAATGTATGTATTTCTGATGCTCCATCGATTCTGGCAGCCTCAAGCAGCGCCTTTGACAATGTTGATTTAACATACTGCCTTAGGAAGAACACGATTCCTGGCGCTGCTATAGCTGGAACAATTAATGGTACGTATGAATCAATAAGTCTAAGCTTCTGGCAAAGGTTGTAAAAACCTATTAGGGAGAGCTGAGCAGGTATCATCATAAATACCACGATTACCTTAAAGAGTAGGCTGTTACCCTTCCATTCATACATAGCCATGGCGTAAGCTGTAATGGCTGAAAAGTATGCTGTAAGGAGAGTTGCCGGAACAGCCACCTTGATACTGTTGAAGAAGCCTCTGAAAAGGTTAACGTAATCAAACAACACAATCCAGTTATCACGTAAGCTGTGTCCCGGCAAAAATGAAAATGAATGAGTTATCTCAACACCTGAGCGAGTAGAGTTAACAATCATCAACCAGAATGGAAGAAGACAAGCAAGGGAAAGCACTATAAGTGCAATATATAAAATGAATCTTTTGATTTTTGTGGCCACCTTACTAATCCTCCTTTCCACCGATAAACTTAAATTCAAGTACTGATACGATTAGTATTATGATAAACAGTGTATAAGCTATTGCTGATGCAAAGCCTACCTGATGTGTTTCAAATCCAAATTTGTACATGTACATAACTACTGTCTGAAGTGTTCCGCCTGGCTCACCGGCTGTAGATGCACCTGCAACACCATTGATAAGGAATGGTAAATCAAATAGCTGCAAACCACCAATAAGTGATGTAACTGCTACGTATAAAAGTATTGGTCTAAGAAGTGGTAATGTAATCTTGCCAAAGGTCTTCCATCTTCCTGCACCATCTATGGCTGCTGCCTCAAAGTAATCCTGAGGGATTCCCTGAACACCTGCCATCAGCATAATAAATGAATTACCAAACCACATCCATGCCTGAATTACAGATACTACTGCCCATGCTGTAGAACGCTGACCTAACCAGTTTACCTGCTGGTCAACAATGCCTGTGGCAAGCAGAATCTGATTAAAGGTTCCATATTTCCAATCCAATAAAGTCTTAAACAGGAATGCCACTGATGTAGCTGCAATAAGATTTGGCAAATAATACAAGGCTCTGAATACTGGAAGTCCAGCAAGCTTATATTTAATATCCGAAAATACGATAGTAAGTAAGAATGCCAAGCCAAGCTGTAATACTATATTTAATCCCCACATTTTTACTGTGTTATAAAGTGAACGCCAAAAGAATTTGTCTCCTACAACACGCTTATAATTTTCTAATCCTACTAAAACAGGATCACCATAGCCCTTATAATCTGTAAAGCTAAGGTATAAGGTTCTAAATACTGGATATACACTAAAAATCAAAAAAACGATGACGAATGGGAGCACAAACAGATATGCTGCATTATTCCTATTCTTCATCACACTTTTCATGGAAATTGCTTTCATCCTTTCCTCCCTTTAAATTTCGGGGCTGACTATTGCCAGCCCCTTTTTGTCATCTAAATTATCTTTCAACTGTAATATCTGGATATGTAGATTCAACTACATCGTAGAACTCAGAGATTGCATCTTCCTTGTTCTTCTCACCAGTCTTGATTGCTGTGATTGCAGCACCCCAAGCATCGTTAATTACCTTGTCGTAACGAGTTACCTTAGAATAATCAATGTGCTCTGCCTGTGACTGCCAGAATGAATACAAGTGCTGGTTACCATAGATTGGATTCTCATCATCCTTGTGCTTTTCAAGTACAGAGATAAGTGAAACTGTGTCACCTTCTGACTTCTCAATCCACCACTCAGCTGTTTCCTCATCAAGTGTTACCCACTTAAGGAAGTCCCAAGCAAGATCCTTGTGCTCAGAGTTTGCAGAGATACCGATAAATGTACCACCACCAAAGCCATAAGCTGGTCCAGAGCAAACGCCCCACTTGCCTGATGTTTCTCCTACGTTGTCTCTAAGTGTAAGAACACCCCAGCTAGGAAGACCAAATGCAAAAACCTCTGTCTTATCAAGATCCTTTGTAGCCTCTTCAAACTGCTCTGCATCCCATACGTTTACAGAATCATCAGCGTAGTTTTGAATATCTGCTGTAAGGATAGGTACCTCGCCTGCCATAGCCTGATACCATGGTGTAGACCACTGGTTAGCATAAGCTGTGTAATCGTTCTGATATAAATCAACTACAAGGTCCATGTAATCAAGACGAGCCTGATTTACATTTAGCTTGCCATCTACAACCCAAGCGCTGTCACCTGAGAAATAGTTAATCTCTGCATCTGATGCAAAGATGCGATAGCCATTGTCCTTAAGTGTCTTTGCTGTAGAAAGAACTGTGTCATAGTCAGCAAAAAGCTTGCCGATTTCATCTGGGTCATCTGTACCAAATACCTTTTCAGCAATATCTCTACGATAGTAAATACCTGCTGGAGTAATCTGGTAAGAAATAGCTCTCTGGATTCCTTCTGAATCCTGACCAACCTTCCATACATAATCAACAATCTGATCTGCATAATCCTGAGCATTGTATGGCGCCTGATTTAAATCCTCAAAGTAATTAGCATCATAGAAATCCTCAAGCATCTGTGGCTCACCAACGATGATATCAGGTGTTGTCTGTCCACCGTTAAGAGCTGTCTGTACCTTTGTTACATAGTCTGCAGGCTCGATAACCACTGTCTCAATCTGAACGTCTGGATTAAGCTCTGCATACTTTTCTGCGAAGGTCTGAAGATCCTTTGCAAGTGTCCAGATAACGAGCTTCTCACCATCTTCGCTACCAACTGTTGCTGAATCAACATTTTCACCTTCTAATGCGGCATCGCTGCCATCACTTCCGCAGGCTGCAAGTGAAAGTGTCATTGCGCCTACAAGAAGAACTGCTAAGAATTTTTTTAGCTTCATTCTTTCATCCTCCCAACCTTTTGTTGTTTGTTGTGTAACTGTAAGTTACTGTTTATGTTATGAATTATAGGATTGGTGGCCTTATGAAAAAATGATACTTTTTTTATTTAGGTGTCATTTTTATAGTGATAGAAATTGCACCTCTATCTCTAATTTTTTCTGCAGCTTCCTTTGTTAATACATTGCTATATTCTGTGATTGTTGTACCGTCATTGTAATCTACTGAAATCTCAGTAATTGAGTATTCTCCTGGAATATAATCCTGCTTTTTATCAAACTCCAATCTAAGTGTGGTGCTGCCAAGGAGTGTTGATGAAACAAAATATTTTCCATCCTTCTCAGCAATTAAATATTCTGGTATGGCAGGTGTAAGCTCAAACTGCAAATCTCCTGCTTCATTAACAGTAAAAATATTCTTGCCAAAGAACATGAGCTTCCACATACTGATAAATTCTATGGTTGAGCCAGAAAGCCTTGCTACAAAGCCCTTACCATGAATTCTTTCGTTAGGATTTTTAGAGCTTGCGATAAATGATGAATTCTCTAAGGTACTCCTTCCATATGTATCTTTATCAAGGAAAGGCACTGCTGCATTCTTAAAGTCCTCAAAGAACTCCTTGTAAAGTCCACTTCTAATAAGCTCTAACAGATACTTATATTCCATGTGAAGCCAGATAGATTCATTCTCCAACCAGCCTGGTGTAAAGGCACGACATCTGCCAAGCTCAAAGCTTGCATCCTTAAGGGATGCATTGACCTTGTACATAGAAAGCTTTTCATCAAAAAGGTCACTTTCCTTTATCTTTGAATACATTGCCCTTTTTGCATTGATATCATCACCAAGCTTTAGGAAGCGAACTGGCCCCTCTAGGAAATATGGAACCTTTACCATAGTAAAATGCTTTGGCACAATGCCAGCAGCTGTCTTATCATACTCATCAACATCATAGGTAAAATATGCTGGTGCGATGCCATCTGAAAGCTCCACAGCTCTTGCGATGGAAGCATTCATAGAACTACTAAAGGTATCAAAAATCTCTCTCATTAACGAGGCTGATATAGCTTTTGCTTCACCAGTGAAGCCTTCATATACCTTGCTTCTATATTCCTCCTTAATATCGTTTTTACGATTCCATTTATCTAAGCTATCACTCAGCTCCACCTCTGCCTTATGAATAGAGATAATAAAATCAGCCACCTCTTTAGGCACCACAATATTCTCTTCGTATTTGTAGATAACGTCCTTTACAAAATTAATCATCCTTGCAAGCTCATATGATTCGTTCATAGAGGAACCAAGAAGACCTGGAAGACCATTAAGAGCATCATACCAGCCTGGCTTGCCACCTTCCATCTCAACACCAAGCCCGTAGGCATCTAGGGTCGCAATCTTGATTGCAGACATAAGTATTAGCTTTGAAATAAGCGGCATAATAACCTCTTTACCATCTTTATCTACTGCAAAGCTTGGCGCCTTAACAGTATTTTCTCTTGAATCTAAATAGTAGTACTGTCTGATTCCATTATCTGTTTCTTCGTAACGTTTAAATCTTGGGCGAACCTTTTCCTTGCAATCAAATGCCTTTACATTAGTGTGGTATAGCAAGTCCTTGGCATCATCAGGATAGATTTCCAAATATTCTTCTATCAAATCCAGATTGTAGGTCCAGTGATCACTCCAATAGCCCTCGCCAAAATCCGCATTTACGGTTTCTGCAGCTTCAGCCATTATTTCATCAAATAGCTGTTTCTCCTTTTCTAGGAAGGCGCCATCAGCCTTATCCATAATAGCTGCTGCAAGCTCCCCTGGTGTAAATGGCTTATCTATGCCAAACTGGAGTGCCTTGTCAGATTCATATCTCATCTGCTCTATCTTTAGTGGATTGTAGCCATCCAACTGAATCAAAGAATAAAACATTTCTATATTCTTAGACTTAACAATGGGGCTAAAAAATGTATCGCATCTTCTGTTTTGATTTACGTCTCTGAAATTACCATTTCCCTGAGAATAAAATTCCGATGACATAGAAAAATAATTATAGTCACGCTCTAAGTCACCATGCTTTCTGGAATACACATAGTAGGTGTGCTTACCCCCAAGCTGTATTGGCTTGCCACCTCTTAGCACATTATCCATGTAGTTGTATCTTGTATAGCTGTCAAAGGTCTTGTTGGCTGTCTTTGTTGCCACACTATCTGTAAGGGTTTCTGTAAGCCTGGTGCATTCATCAAACTTTCTTTCAAAGAAATCTCTATCTATCTGATTTTCCAAAAAGCTATTTAACACCTGCTTATTTCTCACCTGTCCAATCATTTCATAGAGGGTTATTGTCTCATTGCTTTCAAGTGATTTTTCTGCTGCAAAAAATGCGCATGGCATTTCGTTAGAAGTGTTCTGATGAGACTTTACTAAATCATTAAGAGGGCTTTCCTTAAAGCCTACAGCTGTCTCAAAGCCCAGGTCGTAATCGAACACTACACGTGGGTCCACTATAACTGGAAGCACAGCTCCATCTGCTAATCTTCCAAGGGCGAAGTTTCCACCATCTACCCTTTTAACAACAGCGGAATCCTCCATGCTAACTCTTACTCTGTAATATGGGATACCTGTTTTTTCGTCCTCCACCTGCATCCAAGCCTTTGTGGTCTGGGCCATCATCTTAAGACTCTCCTGACCTACTCCATAAGGAATGAGGGAAGGCATTCCATCTAATATCTCAAAGCTTCTTCTTTTATCAGATGAGTTTGTTATCTCCACCACTCGCATGAGGGATGCAATCTTTTCCCCTGGAAGTGTAGCGTAGCTAACCTTTACCTTTATCTCATTTTCCACATCCTCATCCTCAATGGCTAAGCTATTCATATAGACAGACATCTTTGTTTTAGATGCAGGATTCTTATATGGCTCAAAGTATTTTCCATCAGCCTTGATAAAGGTACGAAAGCCCATGCGCCCCACCATCTGATAGGCAGTGTGGGCTGGATAGAATTCCATAATTCCATGATCCTTGTCCTGCACACCAAAGCTCACCACTGCCTGGCCTCTGTTCACTATATAGCACCACATTGGAATACCATTTAATCCTGCTATACCAGGAAGAAAGCTGGCAAACTCACTTTTTACACCATAATTTTCTATTTCATCTTTTACCTTTGTAACTATTTCCATCATCATTCTCCTATTATCTAAGCTCTACCTCTATTACATGTGTTTTTTCATTCCATGAATCAATCTGATTCTCCGAAATGCTCACAAGATTTTTTTGCCCCTTTATTATGCAGGTGTTATCCAATACCACCTGGCCTATCTCATATTCCTTATAATCCTTACCTTTAGGATTCTTATAAATCACCGTAAATGTATGACCTCTAAATGGTAAGGTTATGGTGGCATTTCCATTTTTATCAAACTGCTCTTTGGTTAGCTTTGGCTCTA
>JAGBJE010000139.1 GCA_017934625.1 Pseudobutyrivibrio sp.
CCTGAAACAGCTTTTTCAATGTCTTCTCTGGTAGCAGACCTATTCTGTGCCCTTTCAATAACATTTGAAGTAGCTTCTCCTACATTTCCGTTTTCATCAGTAAATGAAATTTTAAACTCTCTACCTAAGAGCGCACTTACTTTACAATCAAGCGGAATTTTCTTTTCCAAAAAATCATTAACCTTATCGTTTGATTTAGTATGTGATGGGGCCTCAAAGGTAATCATATCAGGTCCATTATGCTTCTTTAAATAAAGAGATGTGAAGCCACTACGATTACCAAAATCAAGAAGTTTTTTTATATCTGCTTCGCTTACTTGATAATTCCTAGCACCCTTGTATAGGTATTCGTCTAAATAGTGTCTATATACACTAACAACACCTGTGGCATATTCTAATTGCTTCATTCTGCCCTCTATTTTAAAAGACATAACTCCTGCATCTATCATTTCAGGCAAATATTCAATGGTGCAAAAATCCTTTGGTGATAAGATATAGCTGCCCTTTTTATTAAGCTTCTTTCCAGTTTCATCATATGCATCATAAGGCAGACGGCAAGGTTGAGCACAACGACCTCTATTACCAGAACGTCCACCAAGAATTGATGACATTAAGCATTGACCTGAATAGCAAACGCAAAGAGCCCCGTGTATAAAGCTCTCTATTTCAAGATTTGGACAAGCTTCATGAATCTTCGAAATCTCCTCAATGGAAATCTCTCTAGCTGTAACAATTCTGCTTGCCCCAAGGTTTTCAAAAAACTTAGCGCCATATTTAGTACAAAGACTAGCTTGAGTGCTTACATGTATATGAGTGTCTGGAAAATATTCTCTTATGAAATTAAATACACCAAAATCCTGTACTATAAATGCATCAATTCCATTTTCTACATAAACCTTAAGATATTCATAAAGCTTTCCCTCTATCTCAGTATTCTTAAGAAGAGTGTTTACAGTAAGATAAGATTTAGCGCCATGAAGATGGCCGTATTCAATAGCTTCCTTTGCTTCGTCTATTGTGAAGTTCTTGGCATAGGCTCTAGCGCCAAACAAATCTCCACCAAAATAAACAGCATCTGCACCTGCATTTACAACTGCTTTATATATTTTTAAATCACCTGCTGGTGAAAGTAATTCTAATTGATTCATAAAAACCTCTTGTAAAAAATAAGGGTCCCTTTCGGGACCCCATAATTAGTTATCTGTAATTGAACCTAAAAGAGCATCCTCTAATGATGCCTCAAGCTTAGTCTTATTAAGTAGGAGCTCCTTATTTTCTGACTCAAGCTTTTCGATAGTCTCTTCTAAGGTTTGTGTCTTTAGCTGTGCTGAAATCAAATCATGCTTGAGATTATATATCTCTTTATCACGAATATCTAAATCAGATTCAAGAGATTCAACCTTAGTCTTGGCTTTAAAATAATCATCAGCAATATTAAGTTCAAGCAATGTGGCCTTTAAATCCGCTGAAATTCGCTTATAATCATCAATTGAGTTAAACTCCTCGAGCTTAGAATTGATGTAATTAGCAACCTTTTGGAGATATTCCTCCTCCTCATAGCCGCTTAATGTATAAACTTTTCCGCCTATAAGCACCTTTGCGCTCTTTTCGGAAACCATATACTGTCCTCCCGCCTAAAATTCAAGTTTAATTATAACTTTCTTCAAGTATAAAAACAAGATTTCTTATTAGTTTATATTGCATTTTCTGGAATAGGCATATTGAAATGCTCGTAGGCTTCTTTTGTTGCAACCCTTCCCTTTGGTGTTCTGATAATAAGGCCATGCTGAAGCAAATATGGTTCGTATACATCCTCAATCGTGCCAGAATCTTCCCCCACTGTTGCAGCTAAGTTATCAAGCCCTACAGGGCCTCCTCCAAAGCGCTCTATAATAGCAAGAAGTATGCTTCTATCATTGTTATCAAGGCCAAGTGTATCAACCTCTAAGGAATCAAGAGTGGCTGCAGCAACCTCCTTTGAAATCCTGCCATCATATCTTACCTCTGCATAATCACGAACACGCTTAAGATATCTATTGGCAAGACGTGGAGTCCCGCGAGACCTGAGTGCAATCTGATATGCTCCCTCATAATCAATAGGTGCATTTAGCTTTGCAGCAGATGCTGTAACTATAGTAGAAAGCTCCTCTGGCGTATAATAATCCATATGACCAATTATTCCAAATCTATCCCTAAG
>JAGBJE010000013.1 GCA_017934625.1 Pseudobutyrivibrio sp.
CCAATCAGCATCCCAGTCTATACGATAGTGAAGCTTTTTCTCTCCACCATTTGCCACCTCAAATACTCCTGCATCATTTGTTTCAAAGCAAAGTGGCATGTGAAGTACATGTCTAGTCCATCGATGCGCACCTGTAGAATCCTCACTATCAGTGATTCCTACTAACAATCGGCTATCTTCCACAGGATTTAAAAAATGACTGATAGGATATTCACACTGCTCATCATTCCAGTTAGTAAAGCCGATATGATAAACAGATTGCATATGATTCCATTTGCCACCATTTCTTGTGTGATATTCCTTTACCAGGTTGCGTTCTGTCTTAACACAATCCTGAATCAACTTCGCATATACGTTAGCATGCTTCATACGCTTTTTAATATATACATTGTTGAGACTGGCATACAGATGCATCTTGTTAATCTCTGCAACAGATTTAAGTGGATAATAAACCACCTGAAAAAAGCATTCCTCTAAATCTGTTCCTTTCACCTTGGCATAAAGCTTTTCAGCCTTGTCCTCTGCTTCGTATATACGATTTAGATAATCTCTTGCCTCATTTTCATTAGCTCCATGATAGATGTTAGAATTAAGAGCCTCTGGACGTCTTCTTCCACTCCAGCTTACATATTCTGTTGCAAGACCTGCTGCTTCTTCTGAAAGCTTTGCATCAAAACCTAGTCCCTTAAGCCAGTTTACAGTGTAATCACCTGTCTTATTGATAGCAGTAGTTCCCCACTTATCAAAATCATAGGCAAGGTCGAGGAAATAGCTAAGTGGCAGCTCCTGATTTTTGATGTCTCCCACATTTACAATCCATGCTGAGCGAACACCAAAATCGTAGGCCATAGTCATCTGCTCCCACACCTTTGTTAGTGGAGAAGTGTTAATCCATAGATAAGAAACTGGCTCTCCAAAATAATCGAAATGGTAGTACATTCCAAATCCACCATTCTTCTTACGAAGCTCATCATCTGGTAGTGTTCTAACATTTGCAAAATTATCATCGCAAAGCATCATGATATCATTATCAAGTGCCTCCCAGTCCTTTAGGCCCTTAGTGTTCTCATCGCCATAGTAGTACTCTTCAACTCTTTATATAGGGCAAGTAGCTGTGGATGATCACTTGGAGCATATTTAGCAATCAATTCCTTTTGCTTTACAATTGCCTTTTTTAGCACATTGATATTATCTTCAAGTGTAGCATCCTCTGGCATCAGATAAGAATCATTCTCACCACGCATACCAATTGTTATCAGATTTTCGAAGTCCTTATTTCGTGTTAAGCCATCCTTCCAGAATTCTGTAATACCTTCGGCATTAGATAAGAAGCTCCAATCTGTTCCGTACTGTGGATTTTCATGTCTAAGACGCTGGAACTCCTGCCCTGAACGGCAGCATGGCTCATGATGAGACGCGCCAACAATTACTCCCATTTCATTAGCTAGCACTGCATTTTCAAAATAATCAAGTGTAAAATCTGAACGCCACATAGCTGGCCAGATATAGTTACCCTTTAATCTAAGAAGCAGCTCAAAAATCTTCTCATAAAGCTCTGGTCCTGGGCTAATGCTTCCATAGTTTTCCCTAGCCCAGTTACCAAGACAAGGCTGCTCGTCATTGATAAAGAAACCTCTATATCTTACTGATGGTTCCTTTGAAATCATACATACATCATCTGTAAGAACCACCTCTGCCTTTTTCTTTACATTCGCATCTGCCCAAAAATACCATGGAGAAACTCCCATGATTTCTGAAATATGAAACATACCATATGTAAGTCCACGCTTATCGCTACCAACTATAGCAAGCACCTGCTGTCCCTTATTAGCAGGATTTTCAAACATGAAAATACCGTAGGACTCTCTCTTTTCTGCTATATCCTTAGTATCGATTACATCCTTAAATTCATTTTGAACCTTAGCGCTTTCCGCTAGGCCAAGATAAATAACAAAGCTTGTAGCGTTTGGAATAGCCGCTGTGATTTCAGGAGTCTTACCTGTAACTCTTTCAATATCCTTGGCAAAAATACCTGCCATCTTCTTAACACCATGTACTCCATTGTCCTCAAGCACAATAGGTGCCAATACACCATTTTTGAACAAATTAAATTCAGCCATTATTCTTCTCCCAATTTTGATTTTATAACACTGATTCTACCAACTGAGGCAATATACCTCTATTCATTTTTTGACCTTTTATATGTCAAAACTTGTGAAGGTTATTGGGTTAAAAAA
>JAGBJE010000140.1 GCA_017934625.1 Pseudobutyrivibrio sp.
GCCAAGCTCCTTGGCAATAGAATCTAATGTATGGCTCATATTAATCCTCTTTTCTTTCTAGTGTTTAAAATTAGCACACTAAATTTACAATTGCAATCGGTTGCGCATTTTTTGTAAAAAACAAACAAAAAAAGCCTCCACACCTTGTGAAGACTTTTCCTGATATCTATTAAATATAATTTTTATTACATTGTTTTGAACTTAGAAGTCTTTTCCATAAGGGCGTTAGCCTCAGCTGAAAGTTCTTCAAATACTGAGCGCATTTCCTCTAAATCGCTGGATTCATTGATACCCATTGCAAAGCTCTGCAGGTTGATTGCTGAGAACTGGATATCACTAATAATATCATTAAAGGATTCCTTGATGGAATTAACTGATGTGGCAATCTCGTTAAGCTCTCCTGGGAAATCTTCAATATTTTCCACAACCAGGTTACCCTTTTCCATCTCGGACAATACGTACTTTTGCTCTTGAATTACCTTTGAAAGAGACTCTAAAGTCACCGCCAGCTTATTTTGCATATCTCCAATTTCATCATTTGCTGTTGCAAAGTTAAGCTTTGTTGTAAAATCGCCCTCCATAATCTTATCCATAGCTGGATTGATTTTATCAAGAGGCTTTAGCACATTTCTGATTGTAACAGTAATATCACCAAGAGCCAAGACAATACATACCAGCGCAACAATCAAGCTGATTCTAATTCCTCTATCTACATGGGCAAGAAAGTTTGCCTCAGGGTAAGCAACAGCTATTGTCCAATTACAATTTTCCAAAGTTGTTGCTGAATACACCATGCTTGTTCCGGTATAATCCTTAGCCGTAATATATTCATCCTTCCTTGTGGTAGAAAGTACCTTTTCCAGCTCAGGCATTACATCCACTGCTGCTGTTATCTTTTCTGCAGTAGGATTGTAATCTGCATTTGGATGAACAATTATATTGTTCTGGCTATCTAGCAGGAATCCATAGGAGCCTTCTTCAAAATTAATGGTTCCCATAAACTCTTGTACTGATTCTATATCTGCATCAACTGCCACAACGCCCACCATCATGGTTCCCCAATATACAGGTGTTGCAACCGTCACCATCATCACATCTGGCCTGGTGGCACTGGCATAAGGGTCAAGTACTACCGTATGTCCTGCAGCCTCAGCCTTCTTGTACCAACCGCGTTCTCTAGGATCTACACCCTTGGCAAAGTCCACGCCTCTGGCCATGGTCATATTTCCCAGCTTATCTGAGAAATACACAAAGTAAAACTCAGGATGATTAAGGGCCACTCTATCTACAACAGCTCTAACTGTTTCCTGGCTTAAATCCCCAGTTGCAGTCAACGTACCTGCCGTATCCTCAGTAACAGTAGCCATATCATTAATCCAGTTTTCCACCTTGTTAGCGCTCATCTGAGTAGCCAACTCCAGCTTCATCTCCTGCTGCTCTATAATACGCCTTGAAAGATATACAAGATTAACAACAGTCATAAACCCTACTGTAATAATAATAGCTATGACCACATGCTTTGTTATTCTGCTTTTTATGGTAGTTCTCTTAGTTTTTCCCATACTTATCCCTCAAAAAACATAATACGCACATTTTTATATCTTTTATCTTATTACAAATTTGAGGGTTTTTCGTGAACAAAGAATGCCATTTAATGAATTATATTATCCTCTATCTTGCAAACACCATGCAGTCGTATCTGATTGCCTTACCTTCCAGGCTATAGCTAGGCTTTTTATCAGCAAGATATGGCCCCTTTAGTGGGCGCTTTATTACAATTCGCTTAGACTGGGCTGCAATGGCTGCCTCTAGCAGCTGCTCCTCATTAGAGCATGGGCTTTCAAGCTTTTGCAGAAGCTGGAACTTTTTCTTAATTAAGGCACTTTTTTGCCTCTCCGGAAACATTGGGTCCAGTAACACTATATCAGGCCTAAATCCAAGGTTTTTCAGGGCTTTCGTACTATCCTCGCACACCAATGTCATTCTTCCTACAGCTTCCTTTAGCTCAGGGATTTCAGCCGCCCTTTCCATACAATCCTGAAGCAGTATGGCTATCACCTCATCGAATTCGTACAGCCTTACCTGAAAGCCTGCTGCTGCAAGAATAAGAGAATCCTCACCAAAGCCTGCTGTTGCATCCACCAAGGTCTGTGGCATAGGCTGACCCTTAATACGTGCTGCCTTAACAAGCATCTCACGCTCTAAATTACTCTTTTTTAGCCTTGGCAGCATATCTCTAAAATCCGCCATTATAGAAAGCTCGCCAGA
>JAGBJE010000141.1 GCA_017934625.1 Pseudobutyrivibrio sp.
TAATCAAACAGCGCTGGAGCGAGTATGATGGTCATGATTTTGCTGCTACAGCTGCAGCCTTTGATGAAGCAAAGATGCAAAAGCAGGCAGAGTTTACCCAGACCTTCGAGCATATCTGCGAGTTTGCTGAGATTGATGAGGATAAAACTTCTGAATACAAGGAACAAATCGCAGAATATTTGGCACTTTCAGATAGAGAGGGTAAGGAAGATAACGAGCGTAAGGTTAGAAAGAAGGCAGTTGATATATTCTATGAAATGTATCAAAAGACCTTCTTTAGAGCGCTGGAATTTGAAGCATATGGAGGAGAGCTTGATACCATTATCCAGATGTTCTTGAACTTTGGCTATATAGAGTACGATGCTATTGGTGATGAAATCACAAATGAGCTGGCAGACATAATGGATAGGCTACCCAGCCTATGTGAAAGCGAGCATCTTTTTACTATTTACACATGGCTTAGGGCAGTATATGCTGGTGAGCGTGAGCCTAGTAGAAATGAGCTGGATTTGGATTATAGAGGCTTCGTGCTAGAGGAGCGCAAATCAGGTAATATCTCAGAGGCTGATATGCCTAAGTGGATGGCAGACCAGGAGCAGAAGGTGAAGTTTGAAATGAACAACTTCTTTGTATCTGCCAACAGAACCACATCAGGCAAGATGACCTCATTCTGTCCGGTTCTTACCAAGGAAGATTTTGGAATGGAACCAACAAGAATGCTTGTGACCAATGCAAAGCTTATGGAAGCCATGGAAAAGATAGAAAGCATTGATTATCAAATATTCTTGCGAGAAGGCTTTTTCACTGATATGGAAGCAAATGTAAAGAGTGAGCCTTATCTTAAGCGTGTGCAGCCTGATATAATACTTCTTCCAAACTGTGGTATGCGTGCCATGATGTGGCAGGAGTGCGGTGGAATCAAGGTAGATTCCCCAGGTAGATTTGTATTCCCAATGTTTACATTTGATGATTTGGACAAGATGATGATCTATTGCTGCGGCGCATTCCGTTGGGAGATTTGTCGTAAGGAGCAGGGCTCACGTTGGAATGATATTGGCAGTGATTGCCTTACATCAGACTTTTACGATTATTTTACATTCTATCGAAAGAACAAGGAGCTATCTGCTGAGAATAAAGAAAAGGTTAAGACCTTGCTTAAGTCTTCCCGCAACAATATGCGTGAAGCCTTTACCAAGCAGTATACAATATGGATTAACTTTGAGGCTCAGGGAAGTATTCGCTTGAATAAGCCAGAGAGAAATATTCTAAACAAGCACTGTACCTTCTCGAAAGCCTATCGTGCCAAGGTGGCCAACCATCCTATGTATGAGCAGCTGATATCAAGGCATGAGATAAAGTGTAGCCAGGCTCTTAATCACCTGAAGACGATTATAGACAAAGTAGAAAAGAATGAGGGCACCGTACCTGACGAAGTGAAGCAGGGTATGGAATACCTGAAGATGTAGCTTATTTGTGGACAAAAAAACACTCTGTAGGTAACAAGCTATTATAATTCTAAAGCGAAGCATATTAGCTGAGCGTAGAATTCATAATGCTTGTTACCGTAACAGAGTGTTTTTTATTTTACATCGTAATAGATACGAGATTCAGGTGGAACCGATTCTGTGATGAATGTAGAACCGCCAATAATTGAATCGTGTCCTATAACAGTATCCCCACCAAGTACAGATGCATTTGAATAGATGGTAACATTATCCTCAATAGTAGGGTGTCTGCGAACACCTCTAAGGTTCTGGCCACCCCTTGTTGAAAGGGCGCCAAGTGTAACACCCTGGTAAACCTTAACGTTTTTTCCGATTACTGTTGTTTCACCAATTACAATACCTGTGCCGTGATCAATGAAGAAATATTCACCGATGGTAGCGCCAGGATGAATGTCGATACCTGTGTTAGAGTGAGCGTATTCTGTCATGATACGTGGAATGATAGGCACGCCAAGCAAATATAGCTCATGAGCTAATCGGTAGATGGTGATAGCCATAATACCAGGGTAAGCAAAAATGATTTCATCGATGCTGGTTGCAGCAGGGTCTCCGTCGTAAGCCGCCTGTAAATCTGTATCAAGAAGTGCACGAACCTTAGGAATACGCTTTAAAAATGCAAGGGATAATTCTTCAGCCTTTGTAGAGCATATTTCCTCACAGCAACCATCAAAATCAGGTCTGTAGCAAAGAATAAGTGCAATCTGTTTGTTAAGATTGTAGACAACATCCTCCATAAGAGTGTTGAGGTTTGTTTCTACGTTGTACACCTTGTATACGTGGTCCCGATAGTAACCAGGGTATACAATACGAAGAAGCTTCCTTGTAATATCAATGATGGAATCCTTGTTAGGCTGATGATAGGTGTCCATCTTGTCGATTGCTCTGTCGGATTTATAATCCTTTATGAGCTCTTCGGTAATTTCTAATATTTCCTGTTCAATCTTTTTTCCGTCCATAATATTCTCCTATTTGATTGCATCGCAAATTTCAGAAGTCATCTTTGGCTTGTTCATGCAATAGATGTGGATGTGACCCATTCCACATTTTTTAAGGTCATTGATTTGATTTACAGCATATTCAATACCAGCAGCTCGCATATCTTCAGGCTGTTCGCCGTACTTGGCGCAGATATCTGCAAGCTTCTTTGGAACAGACGAGCCAGCAAGTGTGACGGTTGAACCAATCTGCTTGGCAGATGTGATTGGCATAATGCCAGCTACTATAGGAACTGTAATTCCTGCATTTTTAGCACGCTCAACAAATCTGTAAAAATCAGTGTTATCGAAAAACAACTGAGAGATAAACATTTTAGCTCCCATATCCTGTTTCATTTTCATGAAGGCGATATCTGAATCCATTGAGATGGCCTCAGGGTGCTTTTCAGGATAACAAGAAGCTGATACATTTAGCTTTGTATTAGTATTCAAAAAGTGTATCAAATCAGTTGCATGAGGGAAGATTCTTTTTTCAAATTGCTCATCTGACATGCTCTTAGGCTTGTCACCTCTAAGTGCAAGTACATGGTCAACGCCAACGTTCTTAAGTGAATCAGTAACATTAAGAATATCCTGCTCAGAAGAGCCAACACAGGTAAGGTGTGCCATGGCATCAGTGTGGAGGTTGTTCTGAATGTAGGAAGCAATTTCAACGGTCTTCTTGGAATTGCTACCACCTGCGCCGTAGGTAACGCTAATGAAATCTGGCGATAGCGTTGAAAGTGAATCAAGTATTTTGAAGCAATCAGAAAAATCTGCCTCCTTTTTTGGAGGAAAAACTTCAAATGATAATGATGAGTCACGGTTAAACATGTCTTTTAGCATAAAAAATCTCCTGTTCTCAATAAGTTTAACAATTCTATCACAGTTTTTAAATAGAAAAATAGTATCATATTCAAGAATAAAAGAAAAGATGATATTATGAAATAAAGCAACTATTCATAGCAACGTAAGAAGGAATTTAGGTAATTTTGGGAGTAGTTTTGATATGAACTTAAATGACATCAAGAGTAAGCTTTTTAGAGGTAATGGAATGCAATTTCCTGAGCATAGAGAAATAGTCAGAGGCTTGGGCGCTGACAGTATTGTGTTGCTTAAAAATAATGGAATGCTGCCAATGAATAAGGGCAAGGTGGCTCTTTTTGGTGCGGGAGCTGTAGATACTATATACAGTGGTGTGTTTTTTAACTACGTATTTACGGATAAAAATGTAAGCGTAAGGGATGGTCTTTCAGAAAATGGCTTTAGTTTTTCTACAGAGGTGTGGCTTGAAAAGATGGAAAAGGCCGTAGAAATAAACAATAAGCATGATAAGGCTTCCAAGAAATCAGGCAAATATGAGGGCAAATATTACGAAACAGAAGAGCTTCCTATATCAAAGGCTGATATGGCTGAGGCTGTTCTTGGCACTGACACCTGCATATATGTAGTCCGCCATAATCTTGTAACAGGTGGTCCATTACAGGAAAACGAATATCATTTTTCTGAGACTGAACAAAAGAATCTGGAGACTATCATAGATTCCTTTGAAAATGTTGTTTTGGTTTTAAACACTAACATGCTTGAAATGGGACAGTTTGCCAGAGCTAAGAATATCAAGGCCATTTTATTAATGGGAATTCCTGGTATGGAGGCTGGAAATTCTCTTGCAGATGTTTTGACAGGTGCGGTTAATCCTAGCGGCAGGCTTACAGCAACCTGGGCTAAAAAGTATAAGGACTATTCTACCTGCTATAGTGCAGCCACTTTGAATGCCAACGCTAAGAAAAATGAGATAGATTATAAAGAAGGAATTTATGTTGGGTATCGATATTTTGATACCTTTGATGTGACGCCACTTTATCCATTTGGATATGGATTGAGCTACACTACATTTGATATGAAGCTAGAGTATCTTGAGGCTAGCTGGATATCAATTGTGCTTCGAGTGAAGGTTACAAATACTGGTGAGCATGCAGGCAGACAGGTGGTGCAGGTGTATTGCACACAGCCTGAGGTAAATATTGAAAAGCCCCATCAGATACTGGTGGGCTTTGCTAAGACAGGCAAGCTTAAGCCTGGCGAATACGAGGATGTTACAATCAAAATCCCTATTATGACCCTTTGCTCCTTTGATGAGGAAACTACCGCATGGGTGATGGAAAAGGGGGATTATCTTTTAAGAATTGGAGAAAATTCCAGGGATACTGTTTTGTGTGGCAAGGTTGTCTTAGATAGACTTACAACTATTAAGAGCGTTGCCGATGTAATGGAGCCTGAAAAGCCATTAGAATTTTTGGCGCCTCCTAAGCGTCAGGAGGAAGAGACAGGCTTTATTATGGTTGCTTCTTTAAACGGTGATAATTATAACTCTGAGAATAAATATGTTCCGCAGGAAACTGATTTTATCACTTATGTTCAGGAAGGCAGCAAGTACGTTTCCTATATTAATAACAATTCCTACAACATGCCTTTATCAGGCCGTGAAAATATCAAGTATGTTAAGCCATGTGGTACATCCACCTTCTTTGATGTGTTAAGTGGCAAGGTTACCATAGAGGAATTTGTATCATCCCTTTCCCCTGAGGTGATGGCAAGAATTGTTACCGGAGATTACTATGAAAAGCCAATCGATAATGAATCCAGATTCAAATTCGATTTCGATATCGACAAGCTGAAGCTTAAAATTTCCGCAAGAACAACATCTCAGTTTGCTACAACCCTTGGCATTCCTGGTGTTAATATTGCTGATGGCCCATCTGGGCTTAGAATAGAAGACGTGTCATGCACATGCTTCCCTTCGCCTATGAATATGGCTCAGACCTGGGATATGGGTGCTATGGTAAGAATGGGCCGTGCCATGGGTAGAGAGATGGAACACTATGATATTGATTATTGCTTGGCTCCAGCCTTAAATATCCACAGAAATCCTATGCGTAGCCGTGCATACGAATTTTACAGCGAGGATCCTACACTGGCTGGTGTAATGGGTGCAGGGCTTACTATGGGTATCAAGAGATATGAAGGCAGAGATGTAATCGTAAAAAATCTTGCTACCTATAATCAGGAAAGCGGTACAGCAGACGTGAATATTAATGTGTCACGCAGAGCCTTTGGAGAAATATATCTTCGCCCATTTTCTGCGTGCCAGTTTATCTGTCGCCCAGCAGGTTTACTTAATTCTGGCAACAGGATAAATGGCCAGTATTCGTCATCACAGCGTGGACTGAATACTGATATAGCCAGAAGAGATTGGGGCTTTGATGGATTTATACTATCTGATTGGGGCTCTATGTCTGAAAAGTCCTATGACTTACATGCTGGCTGTGATTTGATTATGCCAGGCTTTGACCCTGATAAGATTCTGCAGGCAATGATGGAGACTCCGCCAGAGTTTGGCAAGGACGGCTTTGTAACTAAGGTAGAAAAGTCATTTGCTTACGGAGAACCTATGATTCAGTATTACAACTGGGGTTCGTTTATGCCAAGCAAATCAGGCAAGGATTTAGTTCGAACCACAGTAGAGGCTGATGTTACGCTAAACGAAAATGTTATTAGGCTTCAGGAACAGGGAATCTGCAAGGTAGAAGAGTTGCCTGATGGTAAAAAGGCAGTAATCTACAAAGGAATCAATAGAGGTGCTTATTTGGCACTTGGAGACTTGCAGCAGGCTGTAATTCATATTTTGCAAACAGTGAAAAATTCAGGCTCCATGAAGAAATTAATAGAAAGTGCTAAGATTTAATTAAATATTTCTTTAAAAATTTACTCCCCTCGTATAAAATAGATGCAGTACTATACGAAGGGAGTAATTTATGTTAGCAGAAATCATGGCTATAGTCATTTTTGTGGCTATGTTTGTACTCATTGTTTGGGATAGATTCCCAAAGCACTATGTTACCTTAGGCTGTGGTGCCCTTACCAGTATTTTTGTTTTTGGTATCGGTATGCACAGTATGGAGGCATTTCTTGAAACCTTAGCTATTGGAGGAATTTTCACCCCTGGTTTTTGGCATGCAGCAGGTGAATCAGCAGAACAAACCTCAGGTGTCAACTGGGCAACCATTATCTTCCTATGGGGAATGATGGTAATGGTAGAAGGAATGGCTGAGGCAGGCTTCTTTGATTGGCTTTGTCTTAAGATTGCAAAGCTTGCAAAGTTCGAGCCAGTCAGAATCTTTGTAGCATTTATGATTCTTGCATCAGTTCTTGCTATGTTTATCGATTCTATCACTGTAATTTTGTTCCTTGCAGCAGTTACCATCCGTCTTGCAAGAACACTTAAGTTTAATCCAGTACCAGTTATTATGGCAGAGATTTTCTGTGCAAATCTTGGTGGAAGTGCCACTATGTGCGGAGATCCACCAAACATCATTATTGGTACATCATTAGGCTATTCATTTGCTGATTTTGTAATCAATACAGGCGCAATCGGTGGTATTTCGCTTATTATCATCATTATCTATTTTTACCTTACAATGCGAAACAGATTGCAGGATCCAGCAGACAAGGTTGCACCAGGTACAATCGATGTTGATGTTAAGATTGATAACATGAGAGAATTCTTAACAAGCACAATAATCTTTTTAATTGCTATTGTACTTTTGGTTACTCATTCAATGACAGGCCTTACTGTTGCCTTCATTGGAACATTTATAGCAGCTATCACTCTTGCAACAGCAGGCCGTAAGGCTCTTATGCTTCTTGAGAGGGTTGATTATTTTACACTGCTATTCTTCATCGGATTGTTCATCGTAGTAGGTGGTTTGGAGGAGACAGGTGTACTTGTTGTTATTGCAGAGTTTATCGCGAAGGTTTCTGGCGGTAACGCACACCTGATGATTGCAATCATACTTTGGGTTAGTGCTATTGCATCAGCCTTTATTGATAACATTCCATTTTCAGCTACAATGATTCCTGTTATCAGAACACTTGCAGCTACTACAGGTGTGGATCTTTCTACAATGGCATGGACACTTGCTATTGGTACAGATATCGGTGGAAGTATGACTCCAATCGGTGCCAGCGCCAACGTTGTTGGTATTTCTACTGCAGGTAAGGAAGGATATCCTATCAGCTGGGTTACATATTGTAAGGAATTGGTGCCAGGTACAATCATAGTGCTTGTGGTTTCAATGATAAGTATCTTTTTCAGATATCTTTAAAGAATTGTCTTTATTTACTGGCAATACTCGACTTATTACTTGTAATCAGATAAAATGGTTATATAGGATAATACTGAAAGGGGGTAGTTTATGGGGCAGTTTATTATTTCAGTAGGAAGAGAATATGGTAGTGGTGGACATGAAATTGCCACTATTCTTTCGGAGAAGTTTAATGTACCGCTTTATGATCGCAATATGTTAGACCAAATGGCGGAAAGAAACGGAATAGATGCAGAGGATTTACACAAGCATGAGGAGATGAAGCGCCAGGGGCTTACCCGCACGGTACGTGGTCATTCATCTAGCGTTCAGGATACAATTGCGAAGCTTCAGTTTGATTTTATCAGAGAGAAGGCTGAAAGCGGAGAAAGCTTTGTAGTTGTAGGTAGATGTGCGGAGAATGTCTTAAGAGATAATCCGGCACTTATTTCACTTTTTATCAGGGGAGACGAGCCTGTTAAGACTGAGCGTATCTGTAGGCTTTACAAGCTTAACAAAATCGAAGCTAAGGCTAAGATGTATCGTCATGATAAAAAGCGAAAGGCTTATCACAACTATTATTCCAAGATGAAATGGGGAGATAGCAGAGGCTACGACTTTTGCGTTAATAGCTCGTTAATGGGGGTTGAAGCTACGGCAGAAGCTCTATACAAGATGTTATCGGAGTTTTTAAACAGTAAAGAGTAATCGTGGGAGAGTAGGCCTAGTGCCTACTCTTTTTGCTTTTTGCCAGCAAAGGAGAAGGATATGGCAGATAAGATGTTTAAGAACAGCTTGAAGCGTCAGATGTTAAAGATGACGCTTATACCGCTTACTCTTATGACAGTTGCAATAGTTGCGGTTAGTGTCAGCGTTGTTAGAAAATCTATTACAGACCAAATTCGTAAGGAACTTATTAATGACGCTGAGTTGGTGGGGTTTACCTTTGATAAATTCTATAATGGAGATTTCCGTCTGGTTGAAGGCGATGACGGGGAAATGTCCATCTACAAAGGGGATCAGCCACTTAATGGTGATGATACCCTTATGGCTCAGCTTTCAAGTACCCTTAATATTGATGTTTCTATTTTTTATAACGACACCAGGCTATTGACCACCCTAAGTGACAGCTCTGGCAATAGTGCAGTTGGAACGAAAGCCGCTGCAGTGGTAAAGAGTGAGGTATTGGATACTGGAGAGGCTGCCTTTTATGACAATGTGCTGGTGTATGATGCTAGAAGCTTCGCCTACTACAAGCCATTTGCTGGTGCTGATGGCTCAGTAATGGGAATGATAGGTGTGTGCCGTTCCAGCGAGGATGTTCAGAAGCAGGTTTTTAGGTATATTCTTCCTGTTATTGGAATTTGTTTGGTAGTGGCAGTATTCTTCGGTGTTATCATGGTACGTTTCAATAAAAAGCTGGCCGAAAGAATCTTCAAGATGGACAGATACATGAATAAGCTCGCAGGTGGCGAGTTTGATTACGAAATGCCAAGGGAGCTTATGCAGGAGGATGACGAAATCAAGAGCTTGGCTCATGATGGCAAGAAGATGGCCAGGGCACTTAAGATGTTAGTTGAGTTTGATGCATTAACGGAGCTCAACAATAGACGCTCTGCCGACAAGAAGCTTTCAGAGGTAAGGCTTCGTATGGTAGAGATGGGAATGAAATATTGCGTTTGTATTGCAGATATAGATTTCTTTAAAAAGGTAAATGATACCTATGGTCACGAAATGGGTGACGAAGTGCTGCGTATGGTTGCAGCTAAGCTTAAAAATGGCATGGTTGGTAAAGGCTTTGCGGCTAGATGGGGCGGCGAGGAATTTTTGCTGATATTTGATAACAGGGAGCTTGATATCGCAAAAAGAGAATTGTCAATGATTATGGATGATGTGCGAACCATCTATGTGCCTGATACCGACAGACAGATAACAATGAGCTTTGGACTTACAGCTATGATTCCTGGAGAGTCCACAGACGAGGCACTTAGCCGTGCCGACGCCAATCTGTATGAGGCTAAAGAGGGAGGCCGAAATCAGATAGTATGTAAGTAAGATATTCTTACTTAATATAAGTTTTTGGGGGAATGTATGTTAAAGGTTTTTTTAGTTGAGGACGAGTATTTTGTCCGAGAATCAATCAAGAACAACATTGATTGGGAGAGTCATGGATTTCAGTTCTGTGGAGAAGCTGGCGATGGGGAAGTGGCATTGCCAATGATTAGAAAAGAGTTGCCAGATATCGTAATTACGGATATCAAGATGCCATTTATGGATGGTCTTACTCTGTCTAGGATGATTAAGGAGGAGAACTCTTCTACAGAGATTATTCTGCTTACAGGCTACGAGGAGTTTGACTACGCAAGGGAAGCACTTAACATCGGCGTAGCCCGCTACCTTGGTAAGCCAATAAGTGGCAATAAGCTTTTAGAGGAATTGGATGCGCTTGGCAACAAAATAAAAGATAAAAAAGAAGAACTTGCTATTGTAGAAAAGTATGAGCGCGAGATGGAGGAGAAGAATCTTTCTGAGAGATTGGGCTTTTTCGACATGCTTGTAACAGGTGGAAGGGATACAGTGTCGCTTATGACCGAGGCTAGAAAGCTATCCTTGGATTTGTCAGCTGTGTGCTACAACATTCTTTTGCTGAAGGTGTGGTCCGACAGACACGATATGGAAGAATATTCCGGCACTGTTGTATCCATGGAAGAAAGACTTAAAGCAATGGCAGAGGAGAAAAATGCGTTGCTTTTCGATAGACATTTGGAGGGCAAGGCATTTTTATTTAAGGCGGATTCTACTGAACAGATGGATGAGCTCTTGCAGGAATGTATTGACAGGATGGAGAGCATGTTTGAGGAGAATCGTCACATTCGCTTCTTTGGTGGAGTGGGCAAGACGGTTACTCATATTACTGAGATTCCTGAATCCTTTGATATTGCAGGACGTGGCTTTGCCCATCGTCATCTGGGAGAGTCCAACAGATTCATTTGGGGAAATGAGCACAACCCACAGGCCCATGAGGATTTTTCTTTGTCAGAGCTAAATCCTAAGAAAATGGCCCATGAGAGAGTAATAGAATTCCTTCGTCGTGGTGACTGTAATGAGGTTACCTTCTTTGTCGAGGAATTTATAGAGGAGCTTGGAAACAACGTAATGAATTCCACCATGTTTAGACAGTATCTTACAATGGATACATATCTTACAGTGGTAGATTTTGTTGAAAATGAAATCGGCGCCTCAAGGGATGCTGTTGATACCTTTGATTCAGACAATACCATCCTGCTTAGCAAGGAAAATTCAGTGGCTTATCTTAAGAGAATTATAGATAAGGCCATCTGTCTTAGGGAGGAAAAATCTAAGAGCAGATATCATGATGTGGTGAGAGATGCAATTACCTACATAGAAGAGAACTATTCCAACGAGGACTTTTCTTTAAACACTTTAGCAGCTTATGTTAATTTTTCGCCAAATCATTTGAGCGCTGTATTTAGACAAGAGACAGGTCAGCCGTTTATAAAATATCTTACAGATTATCGTATTACAAAGGCAAAGGAGCTGCTTAGATGCACTAGCAAAAAGAGCAGTGAAATAGCAAGCCTGGTGGGATATAAGGATGCACACTACTTCTCTTATGCATTCAAAAAAGCACAGGGTATTACTCCTACAGCGTACCGCGGTAATGCAAAAGAGGAGAGCAAATGAGAAACAGGAATAGCGATAAGGAACAGGGCGGGCTTGCTCTAAAAATCCGTATTTCATACCTGTTTTTGCTGATACCAATATTCATTTTTTTGATATATGTTTTTTATAATCTGTGGGAGACAAATTCGAGATATGAGAAGATGCTAAACTCAGTGGTTACGGCCAGTGAGTTTAGTCTTGATTTCAAAAATGATTATGATTATGAAACCTATCTTTTGATAGTTGGAAATAAGACTACAGAGGATTCAAAGCTGCCTGCGCTTCTTACTGATGCCAGACGAGTGGTGGAGGATTTAAAGCAGTACACTGATACTGCAGACAACAATAAAAGGCTTGAGAGTGCTGCAAAATATCTGGATAATCTTGAAATATATAACGAAAGAATTGTATCAAACTTACGTACAGAGGGGCACTACGAGGAGAATATGGTCATTTGGGAAAATGATGTTCAAATCGTAACAGGCCTTGTTCAGGATACAATCAACGAATACATATATTATGAAAACAGGGAATTGCAGTCTGCTCAGGAGATAAATAAGGAGCACATGATTAACTTCATTAGGATAGCAGCGACCACCTTTATGATTATAGTTACTGTGCTTGTTGTATATTCTATCTTTGTTCCAATATCAATTACAGAGCCAATTGAAAAGCAGGTAAGGGCAGAGCAGCGGCAGCTTAGAAAGGCGGAGTTTGAGCTTTTACAGGCCCAGATTAATCCACATTTTCTATATAACACCTTGGATGCAATAGTCTGGTCGGCAGAGGCCGGCAACCAAAAGCAGGTTATTGCTATGGTGGGAAGTCTTTCTGATTTTTTTAGGACTTCTTTGAATAAGGGTAAGGAAATAGTTACCGTCAGAGAAGATTTGCACCATGTTAGAAGCTATCTGGAGATTCAGCAGATACGTTATCTGGATATATTGTCCTATGAAATCGATGTGCCAGAGGAGCTTTATGATTACAAGGTCCCAAAGATTACATTACAGCCTTTGGTGGAAAACGCGCTGTATCATGGTATAAAAAACAAGCGTGGTGGTGGACAAATAGTAGTTCTTGGATGGGATGATGTGGATTCTTACTATATTCAGGTAAAGGACAACGGAATAGGCATGACAAAAGAGCGCTTGGATGAAATTAGAAATGCTCTAAAAGAGGCAGTGCCTAAAGAGAATGTTTTGTATGGACTATACAATGTGAATGAGCGTATTCGCTTGAATCTTGGGGAAGGCTACGGCATAGAAATAGAAAGTAAATATGAGGAAGGGACTAAGGTTACCCTACATCTTCCGAAAAATTCTACCGAATTCGTAGAAAATCAAACCTCTCTCAAATAAGAAATAAAAAATCAAACAAGATACCTTTTTTTATCAATGTAAAAAATTACCCTTCTGTTCTAAGATAAAATCAACAAGGGGGAAAGCCCCAAAAACACTTAGACCTTATAAGGAGGGGAAAAATGAAGAGAAAAGTTTTAGCAATGATGATGGTTGCTGCAATGACAATGGGCCTTGTAGCATGCGGCGGCAGCGACGGCGGAGATGCAGCAGCAACAACAGATGACACAAGTAGCGATGCAGCAGCTACTACAGAGGAATCAACAGAAGCCTCTGGCGAGTTAATCAAGGTTGGTATTATCAACAACGATCCTAACGAGTCAGGTTATCGTACAGCAAACGATGCAGATTTAAAGGCTATGTTCACAAAGGAGAACGGCTATGATGCATCATTTGCATACAGCTTAAAGAATGATGAGCAGATTCAGGCAGCTCAGCAGTTCATCCAGGATGATGTAGATTACTTACTTCTTTCAGCAGCTGATACAGCAGGTTGGGACAGTGTACTTCAGGATGCTAAGGATGCTGGTATCCATGTAATCCTCTTTGACCGTACAATCGATGCAGATGAAAGCCTCTATGATGCTTCCATCGTATCTGATATGGCAAAAGAAGGTGAGGCAGCAGTTAGCTGGCTTGCAGATCAGGGCTTAGACAGCTACAAGGTTATCCACATTCAGGGTGTTATGGGTTCTGCAGCACAGCAGGGTCGTTCAGGCGCTCTTGATGACAAGGTAGCAGCAGAAAGCAATTGGGAAATCGTAGCACAGCAGACAGCTGAGTGGAATGCAGAGAAGGCACAGCAGATTGTTCAGTCACAGATTGATGCTGGTAAGGACTTCAATGTAATCTACGCTGAGAATGATGATATGGCTAAGGGTGCTGTAGCAGCTCTTGATGCAGCTGGTATCTCACACGGTGTTGGCAAAGACGTAATCGTTATGGGCTTTGACTGCAACAAGTGGGCACTTGAAGAGCTCCTTGCTCAGAACTGGAACTATGATGGACAGTGCAACCCATTCCAGGCTTCATACATTGATGAAATCATCAAGACAATTGAAGGTGGAAGCGCTCCTGCAGAGAAGGTTGTAATCATGGAAGAGAAGGGCTTCGATGCTGAGACAATTACACAGGAAGATGTTGATACATACGGCATCTAATTCTTGTAAGTAACTATAGTATTTATGAGGCGCGGCTATCCGCGCCTCTTTCAAAAAAGAGAGTAGGGAGATAAGCCGGTGAAAGACAACAGAGTACTTGAAATGCGTGGCATTTGCAAAAGTTTTCCTGGTGTTCGAGCCTTAGCAAATGTGGATTTTTCCTTGAACGAAGGTGAGATTCACGCTTTGATGGGGGAAAATGGTGCGGGAAAATCTACATTAATTAAGGTCCTTACCGGAGTTTACACAAAGGACGAAGGAACTATTAGTTTAAAGGGAAAAGGTGAAGTACAGATTCACTCCCCACAGGATGCACAAAGAAGCGGTATCAGTACCGTATATCAGGAAATCACATTGTGCCCAAACCTTACGGTTGCAGAAAATATGTACATTGGACGAACCGAAGGTGCATTAACAAATTGGAAAAAAATGAATGAAGATGCAGACCGTATATTAAAATCACTTGATATTCCAGCGTCTGCAACACAGCAGCTGGCAAGCTGTTCAATAGCAGTTCAACAGATGGTAGCTATCGCAAGAGCGGTAGACATGGATTGTAAGGTATTAATCCTTGATGAGCCAACATCATCACTTGATGCACAGGAAGTTGAAAAGCTATTCGGATTAATGCGTGATTTGAAGGCTAGAGGAGTTGGCATAATCTTCGTTACACATTTCCTTGATCAGGTGTACGAGGTGTGCGACAAAATCACTGTACTTCGTGATGGTCAGTTAGTGGGAGAATTCGAAATAAAGGATTTACCTAGAGTTCAGCTTGTGGCAAAAATGCTTGGAAAAGAGATGGATGACCTTTCAGACATCAAGGGCGAGCATGAAACCTACAGCGGAGCTGACGCAGGTGAAACCATATTTGAGGCAGAGAACCTGCAAAGCGATGCAGGCATCGAGCCATTTGATTTTTACATTAAAAAAGGTGAAGTTAACGGATTTATTGGATTGCTTGGTTCTGGTAGATCAGAAAGTGTTAGAGCTATCTTTGGTGCCGACAGAGTCCTTTCTGGCAAGGTTAAGGTACATGGCAAGGAGGTTAAGATTCAAAAGCCTCTCGATGCTATGAAGAACGGTATAGCCTATCTTCCAGAGGATAGAAAGATTGATGGTATCATTGGAGACCTTTCAGTTAGGGAGAATATTATCTTAGCACTTCAGGTTCTAACTGGATTTTTCAAGCCATTCTCAAAGGCCGAACAATATAAATTTGCAGATGAGTATATTAAAAAATTAAATATCAAAACTGCTTCAGCTGACACACCAATAAAGTCTTTATCAGGTGGAAATCAGCAGAAGGTAATTTTAGCTCGTTGGTTGCTTATGCACCCAGAATATCTCATCCTTGATGAGCCAACTCGTGGTATCGATGTTGGTACAAAGGTAGATATTCAAAAGCTTGTATTGGAGCTTGCTTCAGAAGGTATGAGTGTAACATTTATTTCTTCTGAGACAGATGAAATGCTCCGTACTTGTTCAAGACTTATTGTTCTTCGTGACCGCAAAATCGTTGGCGAGTTAACAGAGGATGATTTGAGTCAGAACAAGATTATGAAAACCATAGCCGGAGGTGA
>JAGBJE010000014.1 GCA_017934625.1 Pseudobutyrivibrio sp.
AAGATGTAATACCAGCGTAGGAAACGATAATAGCAATAATAGCCGCACTAATATACTCCACTCTTCCATGACCAAGTGGATGCTTCTTGTCAGGCTCCTTGCCTGCAAGCTTAGTTCCTACTATCGTAATTACGGATGATAGTGCATCACTTAAATTGTTAACAGCATCAAGCACAATAGCGATAGACCCTGTAACTGTACCTACAAACGCTTTAAATGCGGCTAGCAAACAGTTAGCCGCAATACCAAGAATACTTGTTTGAATAATCTTTTTGTTTCGTTCCATTTAGCTACTTTTTATTCTTAAGATTCTTAACGTAAGTCTTAAGCTCCTCCTTCGTTTTTTTATTCAGTTTTTCCATTTTCTTTAGCACATCATATTCGGCTGTGCCTTCACTTGCGATGAGGAAATCCACCTCACCTGCCCCCTTAGAAGGAATTGTATCCTGTAGCACCTCGAAAGGTGAAACATCTAAAACATCACAGATTGACATAATCTTATCTGCAGATGGATTAGTCTTCTTTCGCTTCCAGTCACTGATGGTACTCTGTGCAATGCCAGTACGAGTAGCCATCTCAAGCTGCGATACCCCCTTTTCCTCCATTAACATAAAAATTCTCTCACTAATAATCATAATGCACCCCCTCCACATATTGCATATACGATAATAATACTTATTATACTCAATAATATTCCCTGTCACAAGTTCAGCCTCAATTTATGACAGCTCATGATGTCTTTGCTTCTCGTTGTACATTAATCTATCAATAATCTGCTGGAATTCTTTAGCGCTCATTCCACTTGCATGATAGTATTCTTCAAATCCACAGCTAACATCCACTCCATCTGGCCAACCATGTTTTCTTCCAGCCTTTGCAATTACTCCATGCAAAGCATCTATTTTCTTTGAGACCTCATACTTAGAAGCGTTTTCAACAACGATACAAAATTCATCACCGCCAAACCTACCTATGTAAGCATCCCCACCAAAAGTATCCACTAGAATATCTGCAATTACCTTTATTGCCTTATCTCCTGCGTCATGTCCCAGGTTATCATTTATCTCTTTAAAATTATCAACATCAATCATAATTGCAGTGAAATCTCTTCCTGAGGTTGCGGCATTTTTCACCATTTCCTGTAGCTTAATATCAAGTCCACGCCTATTCAACAAACCAGACAGATAGTCCACATTGACATCTCGGCTTTGATAGAAAAAAAACAGTATAAGACATCCAAGTGAAATACCTGCATAGGTAGTGTCAAGCTCAGCTAAGAAAACCTGCAGTATCGAGCCGATAAAAGATAGAGCTGGAAGAAACAGCACCGCCTGCTTGTATTCGCTCATAATATTATTTCTAAATGCAATGGCATATACCACCAGCAAACAGATAAAAATCATTAGCGTTATAGCTCTTGGATAGAAGAAATCTCCTCGGTAATAAACTCCATCCTCGAAATAAAAAAACCATTTTGTCCTAAACACTGTTGCAAAAAATACCAATAAAAAATTCGTAACAGCGAAAAGCTCAAAGGCTATTCTAAATGCATTTCTAGCCTTTTTATTCCCCTCGTCCATCCAGCAATCCATGTAATAAATAGCAAATAATATATCCATAGGGTCAAGCAAAAATATAACCCAATAGCCTATTTGCGCCAAAAATAAAAGATGGTCAGGGTATGTTTCCCCAATACGCCCTATTGATTCGGAAATAAGCAATATCAGTGTGCATTTCAATATAGCAGAATATTTTCGCCCCTTTTGGAGTCGTGATGATTTATTCTGGAAAATCAACAAAAGTATTAACAAAAAGGACGTGAAAAAGTTAAGTGTTACCCAGCTTGCTACCTCAACCATATCTCACCTTTCAACTATACTAATTCCGTTTACGTGCAATACCACAAATACATCATAGCATATAAAATCAATAAAACTGTGAATAGTAACTAAAAAAGCGCCTGCTTCGCTGTTGATGTCAGCTATCAGGCGCTTCAGATTTCACTTACCAGGACTAGTTAAGAATAATATCATATTCACTGTCAAATGTTTCATTAGGATTTAGGCTGTTACCATATTCTCTCTCCTCAAGCTTTTGGTTAAAGCCTACTCTATCGCATCGGCCGTACCATGGCTCAATACATACAAATGGCGCATGCTTTGCAACTGGAGACCAAACGCCAAATAAAGGTGTTGGACATGTTACAGAAAGCACAGGTTTCTTGTCCTTGTCTAGAATAGTCACCTTATCAGCCTGCTGATTTTCTATAACAAGAGCATCCTTTGAAAACAGCTCATCTGACATCTTAAGAATACCATCCGAAAGCTCATAATTATCCTTTTCATCTGAAAGACATCCACTGCCATCACCTGCAATAATATTTGCTGTGATTGCTGCTACTGCCTCCCCTGCCTTCTCAAATCTGAGATAATCTGTACCAAGATCCACGTTAAATGCAGGGTGAGCACCGATGGAGAAATACATCTTTCTATCATCAGTATTTTCCACATTCCAGCATACTTTAACTGTGCTTTCCTCTATGATGTATGTAATGATTAGCTTGAAATCAAATGGATATTTTTCATGTGTACTGTCATTAGAGTTAAGCTCAAAGGTCAGCTTATTATCTGTCTGATTAATTAACGCGAAATCCATATCTCTTGCAAATCCATGCTGCCCCATCTCATATGTCTTTCCATCATATACTGATTTCTTCTGATAGTAGCTGCCAACAACTGGAAACAATACTGGCGATGTTCTTCCCCAAAATGCAGCATCTGCCTGCCACATTATTTCTTTATTATCGCATTTACGAATCAAGGATTTTATCTCAGCACCATGCTCTGCAACTGTTAATTTAAGTATATTGTTTTCAATTGTATAATTCATTTTGTCACCTCGTAAATATATTTCATTGTTCTGTCAGCAAGAATTAATTATAACTGATTAGCTCATTAAAACAGCTTATCTACCATGTTCATAACTTTACCAAGATTATCAATATCTGTAGATACATCTCCAGTTTCAAGGGAATGATTAGCCTCTGGAATCACCACATAGGTAAGTGATAATTCTTCACAAAGCTGAGTGCACATATCTGTATCGCAAAGTGGATCTGCGTCACCATGGAAAACAAAGCCTTCACATGGATTAACATAGGCGAAAGTAGTTTCTATAGGGGTTAAAATAATCTGGTCTGCTTCAAGCTCATAGGTCATATTATATCTTGCAGCCAGTGCTGAACCGATGCTTTTTCCTACAAATACAATCTTATCATAATCCGCAAATACGATATCTTTTAACTGCTCTATCACCTGTTCAAATGCTTTATCAAAGGCTTCCATCCTTTTTTCAGCGTCGGCCTTAATTACTGCACCAGGCTCTGGCAAATCGTACTTTATTTCTACAACTTCGTAATCCTTAGCTTTAGCAAGCTTTTTAGAATAATAGAGAAGTGGCTTATCCGTATGATATCCAATCCCTGGAAAAATTACTGCTAATTTCTTACTCATAATTTCCTCCGGACCTTCTAGACTTCAAAATCCAGGCAGCTTCTGATTTTTGTGTAAGGTCTAACCTTTCCATCTGCAACTGCAACATGCTCCGGATGCATTGCATAGCCCTTAAGAGCGTCCTCATTTTCAAATGTAGAATCAAGCATTAAATCTGCATTTGAGCTGGCAAGACCATTAATATTAACCTTAATATCAATCATTCCAGGAATCTTTCCTGCAAGGCCCTCTAATCCTTCCTTGATTCCCTGTTTTACCTGCTCCTTCTCCTTGGCTGAAAGCTCATCCTTCAGTGTCCATAAAATAATGTGTTTTACCATTGTTGTCTCCTTTCTCCTAAACCAATCTTCATACTCCAATTCCCCTGTTTTTTAATAAACTCTCAATTTCTTCCATACAGTTATTTATCATTTTACCATAAAAAAACTGTAATATACTAAGAGCTATACCTATATCAATTATTCGCCCAATTAACAATAAATATTCCAAGACTCACAAGTACAAGCGCCACCAAGTATTTTAAAGTGATTGTCTGCCACTCTGACAGGAATATTGCCGAAAGGATTGCTCCAAAAATTGGATTCGTAAATCCGTATATGGTGACTGATGATACAGGATTATACTTTAACAAAACGCCCCAGATTGAATATGCTACTGAGGATATCAGGGCCATATAGATTATAAGAGGAATACCAGCAAATGATGTCATGTGAAGGCTACCGCCAGCTATACCCCCTATAAGCATCATTACAAATCCACCAATAATAAATTGGTAACCACTAAGTGTTACAGGGTTTTCCTTGAGGGAATATTCCTTTATTAATACTGAAGAAATAGCATAGGATACTGAGGCTACAAGGATGAATCCCTCTCCATTCAATGCAAAGCCTTTGCCAATATCTCCACCAGCCAAGCTTACCAATATTACTCCTGCAGCCCCCAGCACACAGCCTACCATCTTATTGTTTGTTAGTTTTTCCTGCTTCCTTACAAGGGATGCCAGCAGAATTGCAAAGAAGGTGCTCATTCCATTAATTATAGATGATTTCACTCCTGACGCATGAGCAAGACCCATATAGAAAAAGAAGTATTGAAGTACTGTTTGAAAAATGCTAAGCTTACAAACCATACCCCAAGACTGCTTTTTAGGATACAAAAACTTTTTCTGTAATATGCTGCCAAAAATAATAGCAAGTATTCCTGCAAGAAAAAATCTAATTCCTGCAAAAAGAATCTGGGACATGCTATCGCTAGACTCTATTTCAAAAAGTTCGTATCCTATTTTTATACTTGGAAATGCACTGCCCCACAGCAAGCAACAAAGTATTGCCAAGCCACATACTACAATCTTGTTTTTTAATATAGTTTTAGTTCCCATTTAATATCTCTTCTTACATAAAAATTTGGCATTGTAGGACATACAGACTACTTGTTAAGCTTATCTGTCCATTCAGCTTCTTTAAATCCAAGCAACACAAAGTCATCCCCTATCACAAGTGGCCTTTTTACAAGCATTCCATCTGTTGCTAAAAGATTTAGCTGCTCATCTTCACTCATATCTGGAAGCTTCTTAGAAAGCTCCATGCCGCGATAAAGCTGACCGCTAGTATTGAAGAACTTTTTAAGTGGCTGACCACTTTTCTCATAAGCCTCCTTAAGAGTTGCTTTGTCCGGATTACTTCCCTTAATATCTATGAGCTCATATTTGATTTTATTATCATCCAGCCACTTCAACGCCTTCTTGCATGTGGTGCATCTTTCATAGCAATATACTTTCATAACCTAATAACCTCCTGCGAATTTTTTTATAGTATACTAAACTCTTATTTTGTTGACTAGTGCAATTACCACTTTCTATTTGTTTTTATCTTTTGGTTTTGCTAGACTAGCTTATGGATTTTATTATTTTCATATTACGAAAGAGGTTAACATGATTAAGACAGTTATTTTTGATATTGGAGGAGTGCTTATCGGATACGATTGGACTGCCTATATGATGAAGGAGTTCAATGGAGATGAAAAGCTCGTTGAAAGAATAAAGGAAAATGTATTTGGAAATCACAAATGGGATGAAGTGGACCGTGGTGTTTTGACAGATGATGAGCTGCTTGCATCATTTACAAAAGACACTCCTGACATCAAGGATGAAATCACTCATTTCTGGGAAACCTGTGGCGACGCATTATGGCAGTATGATTTTGCAAAGGACTGGATTAATGAGCTGAAAGCTCGGGGCTACCAGGTACTTTATCTATCAAACTGGTCATATCATTTAAGAAAGCTTGCTGCAAAGCAGATGGATTTCTTACCTTTGTTAGATGGCGGCGTTTTCTCTTGTGAAGAAAAGCTAATAAAGCCTGACCATGCAATCTATGAACGTATTTTAGAAAAATACAACCTAAAGCCAGAAGAATGTGTGTTTATCGATGATTCTGAAAGAAATGTCATTGGTGCTAGAGAGTGCGGACTGTATGCCGTTCATGCCAAGGATAAAAACCATGATATAGCTTTGGCCGGATTAGAAGCACTTCTGAACCAGTAATTTTACGGAGCTAG
>JAGBJE010000142.1 GCA_017934625.1 Pseudobutyrivibrio sp.
ATCCTTGATATCAGCAACAACTGACTCTGTTGTAAGAAGTGTAGATGCAACAGATGCAGCGTTCTGAAGTGCTGTACGTGTAACCTTTACAGGATCTACGATACCAGACTTAACCATCTCAACATACTCTTCGTTGTATGCATCAAATCCAATGCTATCATCAGATTCACGAACCTTGTTAATGATAACTGAGCCTTCAAGACCAGCGTTAGCAGCTATATAGAATAGTGGAGCCTCAAGAGCCTTAACAATTACGTTAGCACCTGTCTTCTCATCACCTGTAAGTGAATCAGCAAGCTCAGCAACCTTCTTCTGAACATGGATGTAAGCAGATCCGCCACCTGCGATAATACCTTCTTCTACAGCTGCACGAGTAGCGTTAAGAGCATCCTCCATACGAAGCTTAGCTTCCTTCATTTCTGTTTCTGTAGCAGCACCTACGCGGATAACTGCAACACCACCTGCAAGCTTAGCAAGTCTTTCCTGAAGCTTTTCCTTATCAAACTCAGATGTTGTCTCTTCAATCTGGCTACGAATCTGTGAAACACGAGCCTCGATAGCTGCCTTATCACCCATACCATCAACGATAACTGTGTTTTCCTTGTTAACCTTAACACTCTTAGCGCGGCCAAGCTGCTCAAGTGTAGTATCCTTAAGCTCAAGACCTACCTCCTCAGAGATTACCTGACCACCTGTAAGGATTGCGATATCCTGAAGCATTTCCTTACGTCTGTCACCATAACCTGGAGCCTTAACAGCAACTACATTAAATGTACCACGAAGCTTGTTAAGGATAAGTGTTGTAAGAGCCTCACCCTCAATATCCTCAGCGATAATAAGAAGTCTAGCACCAGACTGAACAATCTGCTCTAATACTGGAAGAATCTCCTGGATGTTAGAAATCTTCTTGTCTGTAATAAGAATATATGGATCATCAAGGTTAGCTTCCATCTTATCCATGTCTGTGCACATGTAAGCTGAAATATAACCTCTGTCAAACTGCATACCTTCAACAAGGTCAAGCTCTGTCTGCATTGTCTTAGATTCTTCGATTGTGATAACACCATCGTTAGAAACCTTCTCCATAGCGTCAGCAACCATCTGACCTACTTCATCATCACCAGCAGAAATAGCTGCAACTCTTGCAATCTGCTCCTTGCCATCTACAGCCTTAGACATGCCAACGATTGCTTCTGTAGCACACTCTACAGCCTTCTTCATACCCTTTCTAAGAACGATTGGGTTAGCACCAGCAGCAAGGTTCTTCATACCTTCCTTAACCATTGCCTGAGCAAGTACTGTAGCTGTTGTAGTACCATCACCAGCAACATCATTTGTCTTTGTAGCTACTTCCTTTACAAGCTGAGCACCCATGTTCTCGAATGGATCATCAAGCTCAACATCCTTTGCGATAGTAACACCATCGTTTGTGATAAGTGGAGCACCATAAGACTTTGAAAGAACTACGTTACGTCCCTTAGGTCCGATTGTTACTCTAACTGTATTTGCTAATTTATCAACACCAGCTTCAAGAGCCTGTCTAGCTTCTGCGCCATACTTAATTTCTTTTGCCATTTTAATCTACCTCTCTTCTATAATTTTAGGGTTAAATGTTGTAATTGAAAGTGATATTCTATTCTACAACTGCCAAGATATCATTCTGGCGAACGATGATATATTCCTCGCCCTCAAGCTTAACCTCTGTACCTGCATATTTAGAATAAATAACCTTCTGGCCTTCTTTTACCTGCATTGTGATTTCTTTACCATCTACAACCCCGCCAGGACCAACTGCGATTACCATAGCTTCCTGTGGTTTCTCCTGTGCAGCTGAAGCTAAAATAATACCAGACTTTGTAGTCTCTTCTGCTTCACACTGTTTTAATACAACTCTGTCAGTTAATGGAACTAATTTCATTTTATATTACCTCCTAAATTATATTATCAATTTTATTTATTAGCACTCATCATCATTGAGTGCTAACTACATGATGTATAATAGGATTCTACGGGAATAGTTGCAAGTAAAAATCTTGCAGCTATTTCTATAGAATCCTATCAAATACTCTCGTTTTCTCTTTATTTCTCTTTTTTTCTCATTATTGGAATTTTTGATAGCTTTGAAAGCAGCGTATTCTTAAGGCTATCACCACCTGAAGCAAGCAGCTTTACAAATACATCAATAACCAATGCCTGATTATCAGGATCAAGGGATTGAATCTCTTTTGTAAGGGATGCTACAGACCTTACTTTGCTGGATGTAAGCTCTGATAGCCTGGTTGCTCCTGAGGATTGTAACGAAGCAAAGAAAACATCTACAAAGGCTGCTCTTGTATCATAATCAAACTGCATTGACCATTTGGTTATTATTTCATCTATAACCTCAGAGGATGCAGCCACCTTATCTTTATATTCAAATTTATCCTTTAAAACCTGCCAAGACATAGGGTCATGCTGATTGATGCCCTTAGCAGTACTTGCTACAACCATAGTCTTTGATTTAGTGTACATTAAAAGACCAATAATTGATTCCTCTGGAATAAACTTATGAATCCTTTTAACTATATGCTTATACTCAGGCGTCTTAAGAAGCTCAGGTATAAATCCTGGTCCGTCAAAATTATATATATCAATAATGCTGTCCTTTATATGTGTTTTAGAAAAAGCACTTCCATATACAGCAAAATTACCCCCCTTAGAATGGCCTCCAATTCGGATAGGCTTCATAGTTCTGGCAAGATTATGATTAAGATATTTAACCGCCTTTAGCTGCCCACCAGTGCCTGGCGAAAAGCACATATTAAAATCCTCTTTCCAGCCTACTAATGAATCATCTGTGCCTTTAAATGCTACAAAAATGGTTCCATCCGGTACATAAAAGGTACAAACCGAAAACTGACTTTGATTCTCAGCATCTACCTCATTCATAAATCCAGCTATTTTCATGCCACCAAATCTTTTTGAATGTGCCATCTCCTTCATTAAAAAGGGAGCAAGCTTTGTAAGGGCGACTCTTTTTAGCAGCTCCTCATCCGAGAACTTTAAAAAGAATCTATCACATAAATCCTCTATAGAAATCTTTTCTTTAAGTCCTGGACCTGGTACTAAACCTTCAAAAGGTGAATACACCAGCTCACAAAGAACTAGTGCATCCACCTCATTAAATGGCGATATTTCAAAGGGAACATCCCCTCTCCACTTTAAGTAATCAACAATGTTAGCCATAAAAACTATTCCTCAAATAAATCGTCGCTACCTTCCTTTGGTTCAGTAACCTTCTCTTCTACATCATTAAAAACAGGTTCATCCTCGAAAATAGACTCATCAACCTTTTGCTTCGAACCAAGTGGTGATTCTTCCATGTTACGTTTAAAGATTCTATCTGAATCCTTCTTGTGATCATTAAGTCCGATCACCATTAGAAGAAGTGAAAACAGAGAAAATCCGCCAACTACAATAAGATAAACACTTGGTAAAAGCTCTCCATTAAATATTTTTAATGGGGTAAGTAAAATGTAAATACTTGCAGCAATTGTTGCAAGACCCAAAAGAAGGCTAATAAACCATGAGCCTCTTTGAATATGGAAAAGAGCAAAGGACTGTTGAAGCATAACAGCACCAAAAACAACTCCGATAAGACAAATCAATGCATCAATAAATGACGATACAACATCTGCATTAATAATAAACACAGCACCAATAATCACAAGAATAACACCCATTGTAAAGCCATAGCTGGTAATCCTTACGTATTCGTGATTAAAGAAGTATTTAATCATGTAATACATGCCAAAGCATATAAATAATATGCCAAGCCCAAGAATTGAGAATGAATAAATAATGCGTGCTATAAAGCCTGCATCAAGTGTAATCAAACAAATTCCAAGTGCTAAAAATGCTATAGCACCAATAATATTAGCAGCAAGTCCTGCCTTTGATTCTTTAATTTCTTCTTTGTTTAGAGCCATAGTCTCCTCCTATTTGCTTTATTCTAGCTAAAAATAATTACGATAAAATTAATCAGGCAATGGGTAATTATACATAAAGATATACGTTTGTTTTTAACGTACATAAGACCAAGTAAAACCCCTACCACTAAAGCATATATAAATTGTACTATATTATTGTGTAGAATTCCAAAAAAAATCGAAGAAATAAATACCGATGGGACAAGACCATACCAAAGATAAAGCTGTCCTGTAATAATTCCACGAAGTAAAAGCTCCTCTAATATAGGAATAACAAGGCAATTACATAATAGCTTAATGACTAGATTTCCATCTGATAAGGTATTCTTAGCCTTTGCAAAACCTGCTGATGATTCTGCAATTCCAATCTGTGTAAGAATTACATTTAAAACTATCCCGGCAATACATACGCCTACGACCCATAACACATACCTTATAATTTGATTTTTATCAGTAATTTTCTCTGGAATAAGCTTTGGCACGGACTCAAATATGATAAACATAGGTATAATGCAAACAATGCCTGCAATCAGCAGACATGTAAGCTTTCCGTATTTATCACCAATAATATCTATCAAAAGGGCCACGCCCAATTGATAGACAATAAAATATACAAGTATTGGATAGAATATTTGAATGATTCGATTAGTTTTAATTTGCTTCAATGTAATCTAATACCTCGTCTGGATAATCTAAGATTATAGATGCACCTGCATCCTCTAAATCCCATCGTGATCCAAAGCCCCATGTAATTCCAATACAATCGATTCCAGATTGCTTTGCACCCTCAGCATCGTATTTAGTATCACCAATAAGCACTGTCTCTTCGCGCTTATGCCATGGAGC
>JAGBJE010000143.1 GCA_017934625.1 Pseudobutyrivibrio sp.
CACAGGGCGAGGTTCTTCCAGTTGCAACTAAGTCATTTGGTTCAATCGGTGTATTTGCTATTCCAGAAATGGGACGCTTCTATCGTCACTGGTTAATCGAGAAGGGATTCCCACATCACGGTGCTGTTGCATTCGGTCACTATGGTAAGGCATTATTTGAAGTGTTCAAATACATTGGTGTTGATGTAGATGAAATTGGATATAATCAGCCAGCAGGTGTTAGATACCCTACTGAGAATCCATGGAAATAATTAAAGGCTTCCCCTTGAGGGGAAGCTGTCACCGCAGGTGACTGATGAGGTGCTGTATATTTAATGACACCTCATCCACCGCTTGCGCGGTCCCCCTTCCCCTCAAGGGGAAGGCATTTTTTTTTAAAGGAGAATAGAAAATGTATTATATTGGTGTAGATCTTGGTACATCGGCTGTTAAGCTTCTTCTTATGGAAGGAAACGGCGATATCAAGAAAATCGTATCAAAAGAATATGCACTTAGCTTTCCACATCCAGGTTGGTCTGAGCAGAAGCCAGAGGATTGGTGGACTCAGGTAGTAGCTGGTATTAAGGAGCTTACTGCAGAGGTTGATAAGGCACAGGTAGCAGGTATCTCATTTGGCGGTCAGATGCATGGTCTTGTGACACTTGATGTTGATGACAATGTTATACGTCCAGCTATTCTTTGGAATGATGGACGTACAGGTAAGGAGACAGAGTATCTTAATAACGTAATCGGTAAGGACAAGCTATCTCAGTACACAGCAAACATTGCTTTCGCAGGCTTTACAGCTCCAAAGATTCTTTGGATGCAGGAGAATGAGCCAAATCTTTGGGCAAAGGTTGCAAAGATTATGCTCCCTAAGGATTACATTGCTTACAAGCTTTCTGGAAGCTTCTGTACAGATTATTCAGATGCCAGCGGTATGCTTCTACTTGATGTTAAGAATCGTTGCTGGAGCAAGGAAATGATGGATATTTGCCATGTTTCAGAGTCTCAGCTTCCTAAGCTTTACGAGAGCTACGAGGTAGTTGGTACTATTAAGCCTGAGGTTGCAGCAGAGCTTGGCTTTACAAATGATGTTAAGATTATCGCAGGTGCTGGTGATAACGCAGCAGCTGCTGTTGGTACAGGTACAGTAGGAGAGGGCAAGTGCAATCTTTCTATTGGTACATCAGGTACAATCTTTATTTCTAGCAAGAACTTTACAGTGGACCCTGCAAATGCACTTCATTCATTTGACCACGCAGATGGTGGCTATCACCTGATGGGCTGCATGCTTTCAGCTGCATCCTGCAACAAGTGGTGGATGGATGAAATCCTTAAAACAAAGGATTACCCAGCAGAGCAGGCAGGCATTAAGAATCTTGGTGAGAATCGTGTATTCTACCTTCCATACCTTATGGGAGAGCGCAGCCCACACAACAATCCAGATGCACGTGCTATGTTCATCGGCATGTCTATGGACACAACTCGCGAGGATATGACTCAGGCAGTGCTTGAGGGTGTTGCTTTTGGTCTTCGTGATTCCCTTGAGGTGGCAAGAAGCCAGGGCATTGTGATTGAACGCTCTAAGATTTGCGGTGGTGGTGCAAAGAGCCCATTATGGCAGCAGATTATTGCATCAGTAATGAATCTTAAGCTTGATATCCTTGAAAATGAAGAAGGACCAGGACTTGGTGGTGCTATCCTTGCAGCAGTAGGATGCGGAGAGTATGCATCAGTAGAAGAAGCTTGCGATAAGCTTGTAAAGGTTAAGACTACAGTTGAGCCAGACCCAGAGTTAATTCGTAAATACGAAGAGAGATATCAGGAATTTAAGAAGCTCTATCCAACAGTAAAGAGTTTATTCTAGATTTTAGACAAAAAATAAGCTAGTCCTATTTTGATAGCTAGGACTAGCTTATTTGGGGTTTATTTCTGAGCAAAATAGCTATTAATACCATCAGCAATGCCTTTGGCTAAATCTCGCTTAGTGTCATCATTTATATTATCTGAACCAATCTGAACCTTTGCGGTAGGAACTGCACACCAGTTGATAATCGCTTCTTCATCAGACTCTACAACCTTGCTTTTTTCGATTTTTCCATTTTGATTTACTGAACCTAGGATTGCATCGGAAAGCAGGCGGCTGTTTTGATAATTTCCGTAGTTATAAGGGTTATCAGATGTCTGGCAAATAATATTAAGCCCTGCTTTTTCTTTTCCAGATATGGCTACTAATATGTCGGCATTTGATGTATTTGCAATCATTGCACGTCCACTATTGCTAATGTCTATATCATTTGTATCTCTTGTAAGGATTACCGTATATCCCTGCTCGGCAAGAATAACTCCTAACTGTTCTGCAATCTGTAGATTGGTATCACTGTCATATTCATCTGAAACCTCTGGGATAGATTTAAAAGCTCCAGGTCCAACAGGCTCTTTTTTATCGTTATCGTTTTCCTGACCACATGGATCTATAACAATTACCTTAGAGGCATTATCATTCTTTGGCAATTGTTTTGCATCAGCTGTAAGACTAGGAGAAATAATAGCAAACAGGAGTATTACTAGGATGCTTGTTCTCATTTTGTAAATCATGTTGTTTTTCATAAATAAGCCACACTCCCTTCTTCATTACTTTATGTAACTATATTATGGTCCATATATGTGAAAAAACAATGTTATTTTCCATATTTTAAGGATAAAATGATATATTTTAGAAAAGAAAATTGATAATAGCGGAGGAGATTATGAAAACAAAGAAAAAAATAGCAGCGATTGCTACATTTATAGCTGTAGTTGCGCTGGAAATGAATACCCTACCAGTGGAGGCAAAGGTTGCCACTGAAAGCACAGTGACTCAAGAAATGTGTACCTCTTCCTATTGGAACAGTAGGTCTGCAAATAATGGAAATATATTGATGGATGCGAGCTTGATTAATGATTACAATGCTAACGCCTTAAAGACCAAAGAGTGCAACATGCATGATTTGACATCCATGGATGGAAGTTTTAACGCCACTGAATTAAAGGCGGCTGTTGCAAATTCCATCTTATCAGAAATGCCTGAAAAAGCTATTTTTGTAAACAGTGTTCCTATGGATACAGCTCTTTTCTATAATGCAGTTTCTCAGCTGGTGCTTGCAACAGGCTGGGATGGAGTAATCAGTCCTAAATATGCATTAGCTGTAAGTCAGACTGAAATCAAATCTATCCCTGTTGTTGATTATATAGGTTATAGTGAGACGGATTCTGATGATGAGATTGTTTTATCCAGCTTAAAGGTGAATGAGCCTTTTGTAGTTAAACAATGTGCAAATGTTAATAACCATGTATTTTACTATGGCTATTCAAACAATGTAAGTGGATGGGTTCTTGCTGATGATTTAGCTATTTGTGACACTAAGGCTGAGTGGCTTAATATGTGGCAGACAGATATTACTGCTAAGGACTTCATTGTGGTTACAACAGATTATTTCACTTTGTCAGAATCACACTATGCCCCTTCAACATCCGGTGTAAAGCTTACGATGGGAACAACCCTTAAGCTGGTTCCTGATATGGATATCCCAAGGAATATTGCAATGCGTGGCACCTGGAATAACTATGTTGTATATCTTCCTACCAGAGATGCAAATGGAAGATTTGTTAAGCAAATGGCACTTGTTGCTCAGAACAAGGATGTAAATGTTGGATATCTACCTTTAACATCAGCTAATGTTGTAGATTTATCCTTTAAATATCTGGGAGATACCTACGGATGGGGCGGAATGCTTGATTCTGTTGATTGCTCAGCATTAGTTAGAAATGTGTATAAATGCTTTGGTTTAGAAATGCCTAGAAATACAAGCTGGCAAAAGGAAGTGCCAGGAACCTGCTTTGATGTAGGAGAGTACGATAATGCAAGCAAAACATCAATAATTGCAGCCTGTATCCCAGGCACAGCCTTATATCTACCAGGCCACACAATGATTTATCTTGGTACAGTGAATGGTGTACCTTATGTAATCAGTGCTATGGGCTCAGCGTCTGACAGCACAGGGGCACTTGATGTGGTATCGCAGAATTCTGTAACAGTTACGCCACTTACGGTACGTCGCAGAAATGGGGCTACCTGGCTGGATAGTATTAATGGAATAGTGATTCCTTGGAATAGGTAATTTAGGCTTCCCCTTAAGGGGAAGCCTTTTTTGCGCCTTTTTATACTGAAAAAATTTTTTTTCAGAAAAATTTTTTTAACTGTTGACTTCCTACGTCTGTCGTAGTATATTTACTTCATCAGATGAAATACTTCATCTGTCGTAGTACGACAAACAAAGTAAATTGTTAGGAGGGTATATGGTAGAAATCAGTAGTGATGTAATCCGTGGCTACAATGACACCATGATTCTTAGCATTCTTTTACAGGAACCATCCTATGGATATGAGATATCCAAGCAGATTAAGACAATCACCGATGGAAAATACGTAATAAAGGAAACCACCCTTTATTCAGCATTCACCAGGATGGAGAAGAATGGATACATAGAATCCTTCGTAGCCAGTCAGGATCTTGAGGGAAATGGTAAGAAGCGTACCTATTATCGCATAACCGATGCCGGAAGGGATTTTTACAAGGATAAATGCGAAGAATGGGAACTAACTAAGGACGTAGTTGAGAAATTTATTTCAAAGTAGTTGGGAAGAGGAGAAAGATATGGAAACAATTAGAAATTATTTGGATGCAATGTTTGCTAATATGCCAAATACTCCTGAGGTTAAGAAGGCAAAGGCTGAGCTTCTTACAATGATGGAGGACAAGTACAACGAGCTTATAGCAGAAGGCGAGACAGAGAATAGCGCAGTAGGCACAGTTATTTCAGAGTTTGGTAATCTGGATGAGCTTGCTGAGGACCTTGGTCTTTCAAAGGAAGTAGAAGAGACAAAGGAGAGAGTTAGCGAGAAGCCACGCCGCTTCGTTAGCATGGATGAGGTAAAGGATTATTTAGACGAAACCAGAAAGGACGGCTTATTTGTAGGAATTGGAGTTATGCTTTGCATAATGTGTGTTGTACCAGTAGTACTCCTTGAGGGAATTCCAGGGATTATTTTTAGGGGTCCTTCAGAAAATATTGGCATTGTCCTAATGTTTCTTATGATTGCAGTAGCAGTTGCAATGTTCGTCTATAGAGGTATTAAAAGTGATGATTGGAAATTCCTGAAAAAGGAACCTTGCCAGGTAGATATGGCTACAGCCCAGATGGTAAAGGATAGAAAGAATAGCTACAAATCAACCCATGCATTGCTTATGACTATTGGTGTTGTTTTGTGTGTACTCTGCTGGATACCAGCTGCAGTTGTAGATTTCGATTTTGTGGGTGCTTTCCTGTTCGTATTTATTGGAATCGGCGTGTTCCTATTCATATACAGTAGCACCACAATGGGAAGTTTTGACACAATCCTAAAGCTTAACGATGAAAAGACAATCAGTGGAAGCTATGGTAAGGAGGATGATATCGTGTATATAAATAAGACAGCTACAATAATCATGGAAGTTTATTGGACAACAGTTACTTGCATTTACCTTATGGTAAGCTTCATCACATTTGACTGGGGAAGAACCTGGATCATATGGATTATAGGCGCTATTGTTCATCATATTCTTAAAATCGCACTTGCAAAGGAGGATTAGAGCTATGGAAAATAAAAACTGGGGAAAGAAATACATGCTGGTCCTTTGGTCAATTACACTTGTAGTTATCCTATGTGGCCTGGCATATAATCTGGGTGTATTTGGTTTTCATTATCTATCTGCAACCAATGTAGGAGAATACGAGGATTTTGATTATTCTGGTGAAGAGTTTTCATCCATCGAAGTAAATATTGATGCAGCAGATCTGGATATTAGATATGGCGATACATATATGGTATCAACTAACATTCCTAAGGAGTATCAGCCTGTTATTAATGTAAAAGATGGTAAATTGGAAATTCAGCAGAAGAAATTGAATCATTCAATTAATTCCTTCAAATCATTAAAAGAAGAATGTAGTATAGAAATTACCATTCCAACAGGAACCAAGCTTGAAGATGTTGACATCGTAGTTGATGCTGGTGATATTGATATCGAAACAGTTAAGGGCAAGAGCATTTCTATTTCTGCAGATGCAGGCGATATTGATTTGAAAAATGTTGAGTTTGAATCAACAACTGTCGATGCAGATGCAGGTGATATTGAAGCTAAGGATAGCAAGCTAGGTAAGCTTAAAATCGAAGCAGATTTAGGTAATATCGATGCAGACAAAACTGATTTTGATTATGGAAAAATAACTGCTGATATGGGAGATATTTCTATTGATGGTGCTTTCAACAGATTGGAAGCATGCTGTGACCTTGGAAGTATCAATATCACAACTCCTAACCCAGATTACGACAACATGGACTTAGATGTATCCCTAGGCTCCATAACCGTTAATGGGAAAAAGTGGTAAGGTTAACTCAAAGAAAAAAATAAGACAAGTTGTAGTTATCAAGCTCTACATGTTGCTAAAGGAGACATTTGGTCGACGTAGCAATATGTAGGCTTGAGAACGTAACAGCTTGTCTTTTAGTTTATGCTTATATAGTTTATCTTAATTCCGAATATCCAAAGGAATTTACAATGGCATCGATTGGGGTGCCAGCCTTACACAGTGGGCATTCGTGAAGTGGATATGACTGGTAATTAGGAATATCCTCTTCATGGAATACTGCTGTAATAGGAATTCCATCTATTTCTCTAACAGCGGAGAATATAGCACATGCTCCGCTAATCTTAGCGCCATAGTATCTTACGCATTCTGCAAGACTTTCAACTGTACGTCCTGTACTAAGGGAACCAAATAATAGAAGAACATTTTTGTCTCGAACTGTCAGCTGCATGTTGTCACGGAAAATACTCTGGCCACTGGATGCAAGCTCTGGAGAGGTTACATAAATAGTTTTGTGCTGATTGTAATTGGCTACACCAGCTTTCGTAAGCTCCTGAGCTAAGAATGTTCCCACAACCTCCATTCCATCTGCACATACAATTGTATCTACCGGCGTTTGCACTGAATAGTGCATTGCAAGAAGCTGTGCCACGCCAGCAGCCTCGTTACATCTAGTCTTCATTGTGCCTATTTCCATATAATTAGTGATATGGGAATGGTTTGTTGCAAAATGTCCAGGGATGATTTTCAAAGCTACATCAGAATTCAGCGGTGCAGGAATTTTAGTGTATTCTTTTAACATAATAAACCCCTTTCTAGATAACCATCTAAAAATGATTCGTTTTTTATATTCCTATTTTAGTAGATAATTCAGAAAAATAACACAAGAATTTTTAAAATTTATAAAAATACGGAGAAAATTCACAAAATAGTCATGAAATAATGTTTATTATAGCAATCGCCATGCGAAGCGTAGCAATATCTAAGGGCCCCGAGCGTAACATACTAGTCTTTTTTATTTTACATAGATTTTACGTACGTCATTTATTCTTTCTGCGAAGAGTAAATAATATAAAGACAAAGTCAGGTTGTCTTTGTTAAAATTAAATGCAATAAGGAGGGACCCGCGATAGCGGGAAGATTCCTTATTGCTACAGCACAGCCCCATTGCCAGAGGCAATTATAAATGGCTGTGCTTTCCCGAAAAAAAGGAGGAATACATGGCTTTAATTTATTTAATTGAGGATGATGCAAGCATCAGAGAAATAGAAGAATACGCCCTTAAAAACACTGGCTATGAGGTGGCAACCTTTGAAAGAGCCACACCCTTTTTCGATAAGCTAGAGGACATACTTCCAGATTTAATCATACTAGATGTTATGCTACCTGATGAAAACGGAATCGACATTGTAAAGCAGCTACGTGGCAGCAGCATCACAAAATCTATCCCTGTAATAATGGTAACCGCCAAAACCAGTGAGCTGGATCTGGTAAAAGGGCTAGAAAACGGCGCAGACGACTACATCAAAAAGCCATTTTCTGTAATGGAGCTTATCTCCAGGGTGAAGGCTCTTCTTCGAAGAACCTTAGAAGAGGATGTTAAGAAGCTGGAAATAGATGAGCTTTCCATAGATAATGACCGCCACGAGGTAAAGCTGGCAGGTACCCTGGTAGAACTAACCTACAAGGAGTATGAGCTTCTCACCTACCTAATCATCAACAAAGGAATCGTACTTAGGCGTGATCAGATAATGGAGCGCATCTGGGGCATAGATTACGAAGGCGAATCCAGAACCCTGGACATGCACATCAAAACCCTACGCCAAAAGCTCGGGGACTTCGGCAGCCGCATCCGCACCGTACGAAACGTAGGCTACGTGATTGAATAAAGAATGCCACCATTCACAGGCCTTTTTACTTACTTGATGTGGATTTAACAGTGAGTCTACGTAGCATACAGCACAGGACCAGCCTCTACTAGCAATGCAATGTGCCCGCCAAATGCTCACCCTGTATGTCTTGCTAATGGCACAGTCGAAGAATCACTGATTTTCTAAATGCCACACTCGCATCCTCTATTACACGTGTTCTTTCAAGGTTTGACAATTCTGTCGGCACTGTATGTATCTCGCAGACACCCTCAGCCTAAAGAAATAGCAGTGGCGGCAATATTAGTATTAATTGCATGATTTTGGAATGAGCCTAGTAGAATCTTAAAGCGGTTTTTGAATGTTTTCATATGGGCTGCCACGGACGGCAGCCCAAGGCTGATAGGGAAATGGACTGAGCTTGAAGCCGGTAGGAAAACATACAAAAACTGCTTTTAATTCTACTTGGC
>JAGBJE010000144.1 GCA_017934625.1 Pseudobutyrivibrio sp.
TGTGAAGTATGTAACTTTAAGTAGGCATAAACGACACAAGACGCTAGGGGCGTTTTTTGTTTTTATACCTATTTTTTTTATGCATAAATTCGCCTCTAAGAAAATCTTTAGGAGGTCTTTATCGTGAAAGACAAAATTTTTAATGTTTTACAGCGAGTTGGTCGAAGCTTCATGCTTCCAATCGCCATTCTCCCAGTAGCAGGTCTTCTCCTTGGTTTAGGTGCATCCTTTACTAACGAGACAACAATTGCTACTTATCATCTTGAATCAGTTCTTGGACATGGAACTATTCTTAACATTTTGCTTACAGTTATGAATGCAGTTGCAAATGTAATCTTTGCTAACCTTCATATCATGTTTGCAGTAGGTGTTGCCATTGGTATGGCAAAGAAAGAAAAGGCTGTTGCAGCCTTAGCAGCTATGATTTCATTCTTCGTAATGAACTCAGCAATCGGTGCTATGATTGAAATCACTAATTATGAAGCAAGAGCTTTAAGTGGTACAATCACACAGGCTTGTGGTATCACAACACTTCAGATGGGTGTATTCGGTGGTATCATCGTAGGTCTTGGTGTTGCAGCACTTCACAACAAGTTCTACAACATTGAGCTTCCAAGCGCTATTTCATTCTTTGCTGGTACACGTTTCGTACCAATCATATCAACAGTTGTTTACCTATTTGTTGGTATCCTTCTTTTCTATGTATGGCCAGTTGTACAGAACGGTATCTATGCACTTGGCGATTTAGTTACTGGTTCTGGCTATGTAGGAACACTTATCTTTGGTTTAATTAAGCGTGCACTTATTCCATTTGGTCTCCACCACGTATTCTATATGCCATTCTGGCAGACAGCAGTAGGTGGTACTGCTGAGGTAGCTGGTCAGATGGTAGAAGGTGGTCAGAACATCTTCTTTGCACAGCTTGCTAATTCAGGTGAGATTGCACACTTTAGTGCCGATGCTACAAGATATTTCTCTGGTGAGTTTATCTTCATGATTTTCGGTCTCCCAGGTGCAGCACTTGCTATGTATCGTACAGCACGTCCTGAAAAGAAGAAGCAGGTAGGAGGTCTCCTTCTTTCTGCAGCACTTGCATCAATGTTTACAGGTATTACAGAGCCAATCGAATTTTCATTCTTATTCGTAGCTCCAATCCTCTTTGGTGTTCAGGTATTACTTGCAGGTAGTGCATACATGATTGCCCACATGCTCAACATCGCCGTTGGACTTACATTCTCAGGCGGTTTGATTGACTTCTTCCTTTTTGGTATTTTACAGGGCAACGAGAAGACAAGCTGGCTTAGAGTAATTCCAGTTGGTATTATTTACTTCTTCTTATATTACTTCATTTTCACATTCTTAATTAAGAAGCTTGACCTTAAAACCCCTGGTCGAGAGGATGATGATGAAGAGACAAAGCTTTACACTAAGGCAGATTACAAGGCAAAGCAGGCTGGTGCATCAGATAAGGATGCAGTCAGTGCACAGATTGCTAATGGTCTTGGTGGTAAGAAGAACATATCTGATGTAGATTGCTGCGCAACAAGACTTCGTGTTACCGTACATGATGGTAACCTTGTTAATAAGGCGATGCTTCAGGGTACAGGCGCTTCAGGTGTTGTTCTTCGTGGAAACAGTGTTCAGGTTATTTATGGACCAAATGTTACAGTTGTTAAGGCACATCTTGAGGATTACCTTGAGACAGCACCAAACGAGCTTTATACTGCTAACGGCTCAGCTGATGATGCTGCAAACACTGCTTCTAATGAAACCCCTGTAGAGGCAGCTCCTAAAAAGGTAGTTAAGACTGTTACAATATACAGCCCTGCAGATGGTAAGGCTGACGATTTATCTACTACTCCAGATGAAGCTTTCGCAAGCGGAATGATGGGTAGTGGTGCAGTAGTTACACCAGAATCAGACACAATATATGCACCATTTGATGGTACAATTGGTTTTATATTCGATACTAAGCATGCTATTGGATTCATGGGCGACGAAGGTCTTAATCTTCTAGTTCACGTTGGTATTGATACAGTTAAGCTTGGCGGACAGGGCTTTGAAGTCTTAGTTTCAGCAGGTCAGAAGGTTAAGAAGGGCGATCCACTTCTTAAGATTGACCTTGATTACCTTAAGGCTAATGCTCCTTCAGTTGCAACACCTGTACTTTGCACAGATGTTGATGAGGACAAGATTGATGTTCGTCTTGTTAAGGCTGGTGAGATTAAGGCCGGCGAACCATTGTTTGAAGTTGATTTCTTTGAATAAGAAATTATAAAATAGGACTATGTATAAGGTAAAAAAAGTATTAAATCATAACTCGGTTATAGCCGTAGAGACAAATGAATTAGTGGAATACCTAATCATGGGCAAAGGAGTAGGCTTCGGTATGAAGCCTACTCAAGAGCTTAAATTAGGTGATGACTGCAAGGTTTTTTCATTAGCAGAGACCTCTGAGCGTGGAGATGTTAAGGACATCGTCAAGCACGTGGATCCTGTCTACCTAGAAATGGCCGAGGCAGTATTACAACACGCTGAAGAATATTTTGATAGTGTAGACCACAATATCGTATTCCCAATGGCAGATCACTTAGAGTATGCAGCAAAACGAATCCAAAACAATGATCAAATCATAAACCCTCTTCTTAATGATATAAAGCTGTTATTTTACAATGAGTACAAAGCAGCAGAGATTGTAAGGGATTTGTTTAAGGATAGCCTTGGGCTTGATATTATGGATGATGAAATCGGATATGTTGCAATGCACATTCATTCCGCAACTTCCCAGGATAAGCTTTCTCAGACACTTGAGACTGCTCATGCGGTACGTAATTGCATTAGCAAGATAGAA
>JAGBJE010000145.1 GCA_017934625.1 Pseudobutyrivibrio sp.
AAGCCTAGGTTGGCAGATGATATTCTGTATAGCTCATTTGTCTTAAGAGAGTCAACTGCAGCGTTACCGTTAATTTCGAGCTTGGTATTATCATCGATACGATGATAGCTGATTAGAACATAAGCACAATAAGCTACAAATTATAGAATTATTGCTAAAATAATAATCAGAATTGGTTTGATAATTTTTTTAAACATAGAGATTTCCTTTCATGTTTATTAAATGTCCTGCAAAGCAAGAAGTCATCATTAATATATCATAAAACTTATGTAAACAATGATTTTTCATAATAAATTTAAGAATTTTTCAAGGAGAGAGTATGATTTACAAAATTAAAGAATCACAAGAATTACGTTTAAATCTTTTGTACATTACCATACAGGGCTTGTACTGGATGATCGTTTGCTGCACTATCAGTCTTGGTAGTGCCTATCTATCAAACAGGGGGTATTCCACAGTTGGAATTGGAGCTTTATTTGCAATTGCCTATTTGATAGCCAGTGTTCTTCAACAGGTGATATCGGTTGAGACAGACAAAAGCAACAGATTTAATGTTGTAGATGTGCTTGCTGTTTTGGGAGCGGTTCTTGCCTTTGATTTAATTTTTGCAGTAGGAACAAATGGAAAGAGCTTTGCTACCGGCTTAACATTTCTTGTTGCAGCCATGATAGCTACCATTATGCAACCGTTTCTAAATGCTCTTAATTTTCATATTGAAAAATATGATATTAAGATGAATTATGGTGTGGCCAGAGCGAGCGGATCATTTTTCTTCTTTATTATGAGCCTGATTGCCGGTAATCTTATGAAGGCTGTATCTGAAAAGAGCGCACCATTTCTTGGGCTAATAGTTACAATTCTTTTTGTAGCTAATATATATGGAATCTTTAAAGAACTTAAAAGTACAGGTAAAGAGCTAAAGGTAGACTACGATCCCTTTGATTCTTCATCTGATTCTATAGATTACCTGGATTTTGATTCCATCAAAAGATTCGTAGAAAAGTACAAAATGTTTTTTGTATTTTTGATTGGTCTTATGGGATTTTATTTTGGCCATGTTCTTATTAATAATTTCCTTTTCCAGATTACTGTAAATGTAGGTGGAGATGAGGCGGATACGGGTGGACTTTTAGCTATGCAGGCTATCGTAGAGCTTCCTGCAATGATATTCTTTACATGGCTTAAAGACAGATTTGGCTCTAAGCTTTTGCTTTCATTTTCTGCTGTATTTTATTTTGTAAAGATTTTAGCAACCACTGTGGCAACATCAGTTGGTATGCTTTACTTTAGTATGATATTCCAGGCTTTAGCCTTTGCTGTTTTTATTCCAGCTTCTGTTCATTTTGTAGATGAGATAATGTCTAAAAAGGATGCAGTAAAGGGGCAGGCTTTTGTTACAGTAGCTATGACTCTTAGCAATTTGCTTTCTAGTCTTTTAGGCGGAATCCTTATAAGAATAGTGGGAGTTACAGTTTCACTATGGTTTGGAACAATAGTGACTTTATGTGGTGTTGTGGTGTCAATTTACGGTCTTGCAAAAATAAAGCAAAAATAATTAATATAATGTAGATTTTTGTAATGTAAATTGCTAAAATAACTATATAAGATTTGTAAAAAAGGATTAATATGGCTAAGTACAATATTGGTGGGTATATTTTCGAAGATGAGAATAAGGCAAAGAAAGCCGCCAAGGAGCTTAAGACTGTAGAGTATATCTTGGGACAGATTAAGGATGCTGACGAGAAGGGAGTGCTTACAGTTTATAAGAAGCTCTTAAATCAAAGGCTTTTTTCCACTGAGATAGGTATGAGTTTTCTATCTCAACTTAGGCAAAATCTCGTTTCCTCTGGGGCTTTTACAGAGGCGGATATTCCTTTAGTTTACAGCTTGGACGATTCAGATGTTAAATCTAAGGAAAATCATGCTTCATCAGTACAATCTACAAAAAATGAGGAAAAAGTAGAAAATAAGTCTAAAGCTAAGAAAGAAAAAGCCGATAAATCTTTTGTGAGTGGTGGGGATGACCACTTATTAGCTGAGATTAAAAAGCTTAAGCTATTTAACAAGATTTTATTAATCCTTTGCATAACGTTACTGTTATGTGTAGCAGGAATGTTTTACGTAAATTCTACTATAAACAGTCCTACAATCCTCAATTACGAGGAGAAACTTATAGACAAGTATTCTTCGTGGGAACAGGAGCTTACCGAAAGGGAGGCGGCTGTTAAAGAGAAGGAACTACAACAACAATAATTTTCAAGGATGGGGTTGGTGTTATGGCAAAAAACAAAATTCTTGTGGCTGATGATGAAAGCCGAATGAGGAAGTTGATTAAAGATTATTTGGTGAGAGAAGATTACGAAGTAATCGAAGCAGAGAATGGCGAGCAGGCTCTTGATATGTTCTATATGGATAGCGAAATCGCTCTTATCATATTAGACGTTATGATGCCTAAGGTCGATGGCTTTGCAGTTCTTAAAGAAATTCGCGAGACTTCTTCAATTCCAGTTCTTATGCTTACAGCTAAGGGTGAAGAGAATGATGTGCTTAATGGCTTTGAGCTAGGTGCAGATGAGTATATTAATAAACCATTTTCACCAAAGATTCTTATGGCTAGAGTTAATGCAGTTCTTCGTAGAAGCACAGATGATTCTATAGGCAAGAAGGTTGTTGAAGCCGGTGGCATCCAGTTAGATGTTGATGCACATGTGGCTACAAACGATGGAAATCCTGTAGAGCTTTCTGTAAAGGAATTTGAGCTTTTATATTACTTCATTAACAATGAGGGCATAGCTCTCTCTAGAGAAAAGATTCTTAATCATGTATGGGATTATGATTATTTCGGAGACGCGAGAACAATTGATACTCACGTTAAAAAGCTTCGTAGTAAGTTAGACGATAAGGGAAATTACATCAAAACTATTTGGGGCATGGGGTATAAATTTGAAGTCGACGCAAAAGTCTAATAAAATTAATCGCCAAATTGTAGGATTGTTAATATCGACTATTTTATCAGCATTGATTATAGTTAGCATAATATCATCCTGCTTTTTAGGCGATTATTATATTTATGAAAAAAGAAAAGATTTACGAGCCATCTACAGAATCTTAACCGAGAGATTAGAAAATGGCACGTTATACGGGGAAGAGTTCGCACCAGAGACAGCAGCATTATTTGATATGTATACAGTGTCTTGTGTTATAACAGGCGCTGACGGGGAGCCAATTGTCTCATCCGCTACGGATTCTAAGCTTCTGCTTGATCAATTAAATTACGCAATGTTTTCAAATGATAAATCGCAAGATGTGTTAAACGCTACTGATTCTTATGAGATATTCACACAGGTTTTTCCTGGCTCAGATGTTGAATATCTTGTTTTGCTTGGCCTTCTTCCTGATGGAAACATCTTGTTTTTAAGGGTTACGGAATCATCAATGAATCACATTACCGGTGTAATGAATAAGTTTTTCATTCACATGGTTTTGTGGGCACTTGTGTTTACTGCAATTATTGGTGACATTGTGATATCTAGGTTTACGCGACCTCTTATTAATTTGATAGATATTACTAAAAGAATTTCGAATTTTGATTTCAATGCCAAGTATAGACCTCAGCGTATATACAACGAGATTGATGACCTGGGTGAACATATTAATGAAATGTCCACCACTCTAAAACGGGCTATCACTCAGCTTAGAGCTGCCAACGAAAGCTTGAAGCATGATTTGGAGGTTAAAGAGGAAACGGAAAACATGCGAAAGGAATTTGTTTCCAATGTTTCCCATGAACTAAAAACTCCTATTGCTCTTATTCAAGGTTATGCAGAGGGCTTACAGGAAGGCATCATGGATGATGAGAATAGTAGGCAGATTTATCTTGATATTATTATAGATGAAGCTAACAAGATGAATCGTCTTGTTAGAGAAATGCTTATTCTTAATCAGCTTGAGGCCGGTCAGATGAATTTAGATTTGGTTGATTTTGACGTTACTGAGATGATTGACAGCATAGTTGATAGCAACAAGATTAACTTTGAGGCTCAGAATATTTCATATTCCTTTGAGAATAAAGTAGAGTGCTACGTTCACGCAGATGAATTTTTGGTGGAGCAGGTTATTACCAATTTTGTTAGTAACGCCATCCACTATGTATTGAATGAAAATATTATACGTGTTAGATATGATTTTATAAAAAAAGGAAAAGTTCGAATAAGTGTATTCAATTCAGGTAATAATATTGCCAAGAAGGATATAAAACGAATTTGGGAAAAGTTTTACAAGGCAGATAAAGCCAGAAGCCGTGAATATGGCGGTAGTGGTATAGGACTTTCTGTAGTTAAGGCTACTATGGATCTTCTTCATGAGAAGTTTGGAGTTGAAAATGTGCCTGATGGAGTAGAATTTTGGTGCGAACTAACTTTGGCAAAAGACACAAAAATCAATAAAAATTCATAGAATTTTCTGATTTTTTACGTTGAAGTGTACACATATTAATGCTAATATACCATTAATGATTAGTTTATTCTTCTAGGAGATGGTATGAAAATTAAAAGTTTAGGCCTTTTAATTTCGATATTGAGTATTGCTTTTCTATTCACAGGCTGCGGTGAGCCATTAATGAAAATGACTGCCGAAGAAGAGGCAATTATTACGGCTTACGCTTCCAAAGCTGTTTCTAAATTTAACAAGAATCAGACTATTGGAATAGCAAATGCCAGAGTAAGAGAAGGTGAATTAGACGAGGAATACAACCCTGATGAACCTGAAGAAACTGATGATGAGGCTATAGAGCAACCTGAAATTGATCCAGAGACTGGAGAACCTATTGATGTAGATGCTTCTTCAGAGAATACAGAAGAATCGGGGGAAGAGACAGCAGAAGATAGTTCTCAAGATTTAGGATATTCCTTTACAGAAGCCATAGGGATTGAAGGTGTAGAGTTTAGTTGTTCTGAATTTGATGTATCAGAAGAATTTAAAACAAAAAAATTCTTAATGGAAAAAGTATCAGGAAAGAAATATGTGGTTTTATCAATAGAAGCAAAAAATACTTCAGATAAATCAGTTGATTTTTCCCAGTACAAGGGTAACAGCTATAGCTTATCCTTAAACGGTGGAGAGAAAGTAAGTGCTAGCTTTACACCCCTTGGGAATGATTTAGTAAATTATGATGGTATACTGGCAGCTGGTGATACAAAATCTTTTATTTTAGTTTTTCAATTCAGCGACTCGTCAGTAGAAAATATAACTTCTATGGAGCTTTTTGTTACAAGTGAAGGCACCACACGAGGCACAACCATATAAATCATTATTGATTTAAATGAGAGGAGATTTGCATGGATACTAATATTTTATTGGAATCGGGCACAAACGAACTTGAGGTACTTGAATTCAAGGTTGGCAAAAATTTCTATGGAATCAATGTTGCCAAGATTAGGGAAATATTGTTATATCAACCGGTAACACCGCTACCTAATGCGCATCCTTCCATTGAAGGTATTTTTATGCCAAGAGATATTATGATATCTGTCATTTCTCTTCGCAAATGTTTGAACATTCAGGATGAGGCTACAACAGATGGCTTGTTTATCATTACTAATTTCAATAGTTTGAATACAGCCTTCCATGTAGACGAGGTTCTTGGAATACATCGTGTATCTTGGGAAGATATTATTAAACCAGATGCTACAATAAGCTCTGATGAATCCGGTGTATCTACTGGTGTTATTAAGCTTGAAGATAGGCTTGTAGTTATTCTTGATTTTGAGAAAATCGTTACAGATATCAATCCAGAGACTGGTCTTAAGGTTTCTGAAATGGATGAGTACGAGACAAAGGATAGAAGCAAATCACCTATTATGCTTTGCGAGGATTCACCTCTACTTTCAAAGCTTATTGTGGAGTGCTTGAAGAAGGCCGGTTATACAAACCTGATTGTAAATATGAATGGTCAAGAGGGCTGGGACAAGCTTGTTGAACTTCATAAAGCAGGAACGGTTCTCGATGATGTTCACCTTATCATTACTGATATCGAGATGCCTCTTATGGATGGTCACAGACTTTGCAAGCTTGTTAAGGAAAATGAGACTCTTAAGAACATTCCAGTTATTATCTTCTCATCTCTTATCAATGATGAGATTAGAAGAAAGGGTGAGAGCCTTGGAGCTGATGCTCAGCTTACAAAGCCTGAGATTGGTAAGCTTATTTCAGTCGTAGATGAGCTGGTAGCTAAATACGAAGAAGCTCGCCGCGGAAAATAACAATTGAAATTATGAGGGGTATGCCATGCATGCCCCTTGTTTTGGTATAGGGAGGAAAATTGATGTCTCAGTCAGAGGACTACTTAGATGGACTACTAAATTCAATAAACAAGGCTAAGACTGATGCTATTCAGGTCCAGGAGAAGGCAGAAAAATCCAGACAGCAGGCTATGGAAAGCCGAAAGGCAGTGGCCTATAATGAAGATTTTTTTGAAGCTACTGGTATCAATGTAGATGAAGTTCAGACTAAAAGCTCACATCCTTACCTTAGGAAGGTACTTTCTGAGGATGATTTTTTGCGTCAATTTGAAGAAGAGCTAGATACAGATGATGTAGATTTGTTTATAAGCAACTTTGAACAAGAAATAGATGATGATGAAAGACGTTTCGAGGAAACAGGTGAACTGCCGGATTCTGAAGGAGTTATAGACAATCTTTTAAATAATATTCGTTCAGCTGTTAAGAAGGAAAAAAAGGAGCCTTCAGAGGAGTTTTCCGAGGAGCCTGTACTTGATAATGAAATCCATGAAGAGGTGGAGGATGATATAAGCCTTCCCGATTTGGATTCTGTAATGTCAGATGAGCATGAATCTGAGGAGATAGCTGAAAACGATGATGATAACCCTGGAGATTTATCCTTAGATAGTGAAGCTGAGGAAGGGGAAGATATACTTGCAGATGATGAAGCTCCTATAGCTTTGCCTGATGATGAGGATATCGATTTATCTGCATTTATTGAAGAGTCGGATGAAGAGAATGCGCCTTCAGGTGATGGTGATTCAGAAGAGGCATCAGATGATGAGGATGATCTTGGATTTTCGTTGGATGACCTTGTAGAGGATACAGCAGAAGAGCCATTGGATGAATCTATGAAGGAATTTATGCCAGATGATATGGATGCTTTGGACGAAGCTGAGTTTGGGGATGGTGAAGAACCTGACTTGTCTGGTGATGGAGATTTGGATTTAGACAATTTGCTTGAAGGCGGCGATGAAGACCTTCTTGATATCCAGTCTTTATTAAGTGGCGATGAAGAAGGTGCGGCTGAAGGTGCTGATATAGACGATAGCGCCGAAGACAGCACAGAAGAGGCTTCAGGTGATGAAGCTGATGATGGCAAAGGCAAAAAGAAGGGAAAGAAAGAAAAAAAGGAAAAGAAGAAAAAAGAAAAAGGTGAAAAGAAACCTAATCCAATAATAGAAAAGCTTTTACTTATTATTTTTGGACCTCCAGATGAGGACGATATTGCAGAGGCTGAGGAAGCGGCTAAAAAGAAAGCAGGCAAAACTGTAGAAATAACATATGATGAAGACGGAAATCCTATAGTTCCAGAGGAAGAAGAGGATCCGAAGGCTAAGAAAAAGCGAGAGAAGGAAGAGAAGAAGGCTGCAAAGGAAGCAGCTAAAAAGGAAAAAGAGGCAGCAAAGAAAGAGAAAGAAGCGGCTAAAAAGGAAAAGCCACCTAAGCCTCCAAAGCCTAAAAAAGAGAAAAAACCAAAGGAACCTGATAATTCTCCAAAAATTCCTATTTCCATTATTGCCACTTTTATGGTATTATCCATATCAATAATTGGTGTGGTAATGGTTGGAATGACCTTTACTGGCTTGAAACGCCACATGGAGCAGGCTAACACATTGTTTGAAAACGGCGACTATATAGCTGCTTACGAAAAGCTAAATGGATTTGATTTCAAAAGTGATGAAGATGTAGAGCTTCTTAGAAATCAATCGAGAACACTAGCTGATTTGCAAACCTGTCAGCAGCAATACGAAGCCTTCATAGAATACGAGCAATATCCTTATGCCCTTGATGCACTTATTATAGGGGTTGGGCGCTATGAAAAATATAAGGATAATGCAGTAGAATATGGCATTTCAGAGCAGTATGAAGCATTCGGAAATCAAATTATTTCTGAGCTTAATGACCAATTTGGTCTATCAGAGGAGGAGGCCTTAGCTATATACGAGCAGCCTAACCGACATTACTACACAATAGAACTTAGAAAGGTGCTGAGAGGCTTAGGTTTACCGGACAAATGATAGCGATACTTGATTACGATGCAGGAAATATTAAAAGTGTAGAAAAAGCATTCAAAATCCTTGGTGAGGAAACTGTCCTCACCAGGGATTTTAGTGTAATTGAAAAAGCCGACCGCTTGGTATTACCAGGTGTCGGCTCTTTTGCTGCGGCAATGGACAATCTTAAGAAATATGAGCTTGATAAAGCTATTCACGATTTTGTAGCTAGTGGAAAGCCATTTCTTGGAATTTGCCTAGGTTTGCAGCTGTTGTTTGAATCATCAGAGGAATCCCCTGGTGTAGAAGGCTTACATGTTCTTGATGGAGTTGTAAAACGAATTCCTGATGGTGAGGGAATTAAGGTTCCTCATATTGGCTGGAACTCTTTAGATTTCCCTAATGAAGGCCGCTTATTTAAAGGAATTGATGAGGGGGCATTTGTTTATTATGTACATTCATATTATCTACAGGCAAAAGAGCCATCCATTGTTACCGCCACCACAGAATATGGCTGTCACATCCACGCCTCTGTAGAAAAGGATAACATTTTTGCCTGTCAGTTCCACCCGGAAAAATCCTCTACTGTAGGATTAAAAATTCTTAAAAACTTTGCTACCCAATAGCCTTCCCCCTCTGGGGGAAGGTGGCTCGAAGAGCCGGATGAGGGTACTCAATAAGAGGAGAATAATATGTTCACAAAACGTATAATCCCTTGCCTGGACGTAAAAGATGGCAGGGTAGTTAAAGGTGTAAATTTTGTAGATTTAAAAGATGCAGGAGACCCTGTAGAAATAGCTGCCGCTTATGATAAAGCTGGGGCAGATGAAGTAGTATTTTTGGATATCACTGCATCATCTGATGGACGTAATACTGTAGTAGATATGGTTCGTCGTGTAGCTGAGCAGGTATTTATACCATTTACAGTTGGTGGCGGTATCCGTACTGTTGATGATTTTAAGGCGCTTCTTCGTGAAGGCGCGGACAAAATCTCTGTTAATTCAGCAGCCATAGATAATCCACGTCTTATTTCTGATGCAGCTGACAAATTTGGAAGCCAGTGTGTAGTGGTTGCTATTGATGCCAAGAAACGTCCTGATGGTGGGTTTAACATCTATAAGCATGGCGGTAGACTTGATTGTGGTATTGATGCAGTAGAGTGGGCCATGAAGGCTGAGAGGCTTGGAGCAGGAGAAATCCTTCTGACTTCAATGGACTGCGATGGAACTAAGTCTGGTTTTGATATAGAGCTAACTAAAGCTGTTTCTAGCGCTGTCTCTATTCCTGTAATTGCATCAGGTGGCGCAGGTACCATGGAGCATTTTAAGGATGCGCTTACCGTAGGAGGCGCTGATGCAGCTCTTGCAGCATCTCTTTTTCATTATAAAGAGCTTGAAATCCTTGATTTAAAGAGATATTTGAATAAAGAGGGCATACCTGTAAGATTGTAGAAAAACTGTTCACAGAATTAACAAAAGAATTTAGTAATATACATATAAGTATAAGTAGGTAATGACATAAGGAACAAGGATGTTCGATGTAATTTTTCAAAGGAGTGATGTTTATGTCTTTAACAATTAATTCTTTTGGCAATAATTCTATTTATTCCCTTTTTGGCGGGAATAATTCATCAGGTGTAAATTCGATGTTTGGAGGACTGGAAGGTTCTCTTTCAAGCTTGTCACAGATTAAGTCAGGTTCATATGGAAAGCTGGTTAAATCTTACTATTCCAAGTATGATACTGAGGGTAATCTTAAGTCTGATTCTACTAAAAAATCAAAGGAAGCAGATTCAACTCTTAGTGAAATCAGAAATGATTCATCGGCATTAAGTAAGGCTACAGATAAGCTTCTTGCAAAGGGGAAGAACTCTATTTGGGATCAGGTAGAGACTACTGATGAAGATGGAAATACTACCAAAGACTACGACAAGGATAAGATTTATAGTGCAGTAAAAGGCTTTGCTGATGCTTACAATGAACTGGTAGACAGTGGTCAAAAGGCGAAGAGTACAGGAATCCTGTCTCAGATAGCATCAATGGTTACTTCATCCGCCAAAACAGCGCAGACTCTAGGTAAAGCAGGTATTACTATAGATAGTAACAATCATCTAAACGTAGATGAAGATTTTTTAAAGAATAAGGCTAATATGACTTACGTTAAGGATTTGTTCAATGGAACAGGCAGCTATGCTTATCAGGTAGCCACCAAATCCTCAATGGCTAATTCCTATGCAAGCAACGAGCTTGCCCAGGCCACCGGCCGCAAATCCTACACAAACACCGGCGACTACTCGTTATCCGCTGACGACATGTTAAGCCGCTTCAACACCACAACGTAATCTACAATGGGTTTTTGAAAGTAGCTTGTAGGTAACAATGAAAAGTATTACTCAAGGAGCAATTCCGCGACGGAGTAATACTTTTTTTGTTAGCGTAAATAGCTGGTAGGTAACAAGGATAATATTTCCTAAGGGAGACATTCTTAGTCGACTGTGGAAATATTATTCTTGTGACCGTAACCAGCGAGACAAAAAACTAGATATTTTGTGCTAGACATAAACCATGGGTTCGGTTATAATTTGTTGCGGAAACTGTATTAAAGGAGGAACCCATGGTAGTAAAATCTTTAGCTAGAGAATTATCGGAAACTACGTACCCAGGCAGAGGCATTGTCATTGGCCGTTCAGAAGACGGAACCAAGGCCGTCTCTGCTTATTTTATTATGGGCCGTTCTGAGAATTCCAGAAACAGAGTATTTGTAGAAGAAGGAAAGGGCATTCGCACAGAGGCTTTTGATCCTTCTAAATTGACAGACCCAAGCCTCATTATCTATGCACCGGTTAGAGTGCTAGGAAATGATACCATTGTTACTAATGGAGACCAGACAGACACAATTTATGAGTACATGGAAAAGGGCGAGACATTTGAGCAGGCACTTCGCAGACGCGAGTTTGAGCCAGATGGTCCTAATTTCACACCTCGTATTTCAGGTCTACTTCATATCGAAAACGGTGAGTTTTCTTATTTAATGTCAATTCTTAAGTCCAACATGGGCGATAGCGATTCTTGTAACAGATATACATTTGATTATTCCAATCCAAAGGCTGGTAGCGGCCGATTTATTCATACGTACATGAACGATGGCAATCCACTTCCATCATACGAAGGTGAACCAACTCCTATTGAAATAAAGGGAGACATTGACGAATTTACAGATATGATTTGGTCAAACCTTAATATGGATAATAAGGTATCACTTTTTGTTCGTTACATCGACATTGCAACCGGCGCCGTAGATACCCGCATCATCAACAAAAACGTAAGGGTGTAAGGAATAGTTTTTTAAAATATTTAGATGAGCAAGTAGCTATCAAGCTCTAAGTGTTGCCGCAGGAAACATCAGTGACCGAAGGCAATATCTTAGGCTTGAGAGCGTAACTTGCGGATTTTAAGGAGAAAAAAGATGAAAGAATTGGAATTAAAGTATGGATGTAATCCAAATCAGAAGCCTAGCCGTATTTATATGGAAGAAGGCGAGCTTCCTATCGAGGTTTTAAGCGGAAAGCCAGGCTATATCAATTTTCTTGATGCATTTAATGGCTGGCAGCTTGTTTCAGAGTTAAAGAAGGCTACAGGACTTGCAGCTGCTACTTCATTTAAACATGTTTCACCAGCAGGAGCTGCTGTGGGACTTCCTCTTTCAGAAATAGAGCGCAAGATTTACTGGTGTGATGATTTAGATATGGAATTTACTCCACTTGCAAACGCATATGCAAGAGCTAGAGGTGCAGATAGAATGTCTTCATTTGGTGATTTCATTTCACTGTCAGATGTTTGTGATGTGGCTACTGCAAAGCTTATCAAGCGTGAGGTTTCAGACGGTGTTATTGCACCAGGCTATGAGCCAGAGGCACTTGAGATTCTTAAGGCTAAGAAGAATGGCAACTATGCTGTAATTAAAATTGATCCAAATTATGTTCCAAAGCAGATAGAGCGCAAGGAAGTATTTGGTATCACATTTGAGCAGGGTAGAAACGAGCTTGTTATTGATGATGATTTCTTTGCAAATATCGTTACAGAGAATAAAGAGCTTACTGAGCAGGCAAAGATTGACCTTGCAATCGCCATGATTACTCTTAAGTATACACAGTCTAATTCAGTATGCTATGTAAAGAATGGACAGGCAATCGGTATCGGCGCAGGTCAGCAGTCACGTATTCACTGTACACGTCTTGCCGGACAGAAGGCTGATAACTGGTGGCTTCGTCAGTCGCCAAAGGTACTTGGTCTTGACTTTGTTGATGGCATCAAGAGGGCAGATAGAGATAATGCAATCGATCTTTATATTGGTGAGGAATTCGAGGATGTTATCGGTGATGATGTATGGCAGAAGACATTTAAGACAAGACCTTCAGAGTTTACAAAGGCTGAAAAGCGTGCATGGCTTGATAAGCTTACAGATGTATCTTTAGGTTCTGATGCATTCTTCCCATTTGGCGACAACATCGAACGTGCTCACAAGTCCGGTGTTAAGTATGTAGCACAGCCAGGTGGCTCAGTACGTGATGACAATGTAATTGAGACATGTAATAAGTATGGAATGGTAATGTCATTTACAGGGCTTCGTTTGTTCCATCACTAATTAATAATTAAAGGCAAAATAGCAAAAAGCCTTGAAAAATCTAATATTTCTGATATAATAGCTATTGTTATTGAAGAGAGCGACTTAAGAGAGAGCAATATTTGCTCTCTCTTTGTTTATGCTTTTTAACATTTGAAAACTGAATAAGGAGGACATTTATGTCAAAACACACCGATTACGAAAAACGTACGGAAGAATTGATAACTCCTATTCTTGATGAGATGGGCTTTGAGCTTTATGACGTAGAATACGTTAAAGAAGGAACAGATTACTACTTAAGAGCCTACATCGACAAGGAGGGTGGTATCACAATTGATGATTGCGTAGATGTAAGCCGTCGCATGAACGATTTACTTGACGCAGAGCCGCAGATTGGTGGAGATGATGGTTATATCTTTGAGGTTAGTTCACCAGGTCTTGGCAGAGTTTTAAAAAAGGATAAGCATTTTGAAAAGGCTATAGGCGAGGATGTGGATATTAAGACTTACAAGCCAGTTAATGGCTCTAAGGAATTCACAGGAACACTTAAGGCCTTTGATAAGGATACACTCACCATCGAATTTGAAGATGGCACAGAAATTTTTTCAAGAGCAGATGTTGCTCAGGTTAGATTATCAATAGATTTTTAATTAGGAGGAAATAATGGCAGCTAATACTAATGATTTTTGGGATGCTCTTACAGATCTTGCAAAAGAGAAAAATATCAGCATGGATGTGTTAATCGAGACAATCGAGAATTCACTTCTTATTGCATGTAAGAACAATTATGGAAAGGCAGATAACGCATCTGTTGAGATTGATAAGGCAACAGGCGAATATCACGTTTACCTTTCTAAGACAGTAGTTGATGAGGTTATGGATCCTGTAGAGGAGATTTCTCTTGCTGATGCACAGAACATCAATGGTAAGCATCAGGAGGGAGATGTAGTTCGCGTTGAGGTTAAGTCAAGGGACTTTGGTCGTATCGCAGCTACAGCAGCAAAGAACACTATCACACAGAAGATTCGTGAAGAAGAGCGCAAGGTACTTTATGAGGAGTACTATGAGCTTCAGCACAAGGTTGTTACTGGTGTTGTTACACGTTTCTCTGGCAACAATATCCATGTTAACCTTGGTAAGCTTGAAGGCTTCCTTTCTGAGAGCGAGCAGGTTAAGGGTGAGTACTACAAGCCACAGGATCGTATTAAGGTATACATTGTAGAGGTTAAGACATCTAACAAGGGACCACGTATTCTTGTTTCTCGTACACATCCAGAGCTTGTTAAGAAGCTTTTCGAGGAAGAGGTTTCAGAGGTTCGTGATGGTATCGTTGAGATTAAGTCAATCTCTCGTGAGGCTGGTAGCCGTACAAAGATTGCAGTATGGTCTAACGATGAGGACGTTGATCCAGTTGGAGCATGCGTTGGTCAGAACGGTACACGTGTTAACGCAATCGTTAATGAGCTTCGTGGTGAGAAAATTGACATAGTTGAGTGGGATGATAACCCTGCTTACCTTATTGAAAATGCACTTTCTCCTGCTAAGGTTGTTGCAGTTGTTGCAGATGCAGATGAGAAGAGCGCACGCGTTGTAGTTCCTGATTATCAGCTTTCTCTTGCAATTGGTAAGGAAGGTCAGAATGCTCGTCTTGCAGCACGTCTTACTGGCTTTAAGATTGATATTAAGAGTGAGACTCAGGCTCGTGAGGCTGGTGACTTCCTTGATTACGAGGACGAGTACTATGACGAGGATGATGAATACTATGATGAGGATGGCGAATACACAGATGAGGAATATTCTGATGAAGAATATGAGGATTCTGAAGAGTCATCTGAGGAAGAGTAATGGATACAAAGCAATTACCTCTTAGAAAATGTGTTGCCTGTAATGGCATGTTTGAAAAGGACAAGCTTTTTAGATTAGTTAGATTATCAGATGGCATTCATCTTGATTTAACTTATAAAATGCAAGGCCGTGGCGCTTATGTATGCAAGAATAAAGCTTGTATAGATTTAGCCATTAAGAAGAAAGGTTTTAATCGTTCCCTTAGACAGGCTGTTCCTACAGAGGTTTTTGATAATTTATATATGGAGTTGGAGAATGACAGATAAAGCACTTAACATGATAAGCATAGCGATGAAGGCAGGCAAATTGGTGTCTGGAGAGTTTGCATGTGAGCAGGCTATTAAGGACGGAAGTGGCTTCCTTTGCATTGTTGCTTCTGATGCATCCGATAATACTAAGAAATCATTTTCTAATTCTTGTAATTTCTATGAGATTAATTACATAGAATACGGAACTAAAGAATCTTTAGGTCATGCAATTGGAAAAGAATATCGGGCATCGATTGTAGTGTGCGATGAAAATCTATCCTTAAGCATTCTAGATAAGATACAAAAAGCGTAGATGAGGAGGATATTTGATGGCAAAAATTAAAGTACATGAATTAGCTAAAGAGTTAGGTAAAGAGAGCAAGGACGTTATTGCATATCTTGAGTCTAACGGTATAGAGGCAAAGGCACAAAGCGGCGTTGAGGATGAAGTGGCTGATAAGGTGCGCAAGCATTTTACAAAGAAACAGCGTCCAGTAGATAAGGATGGTAATCCTATTAAAAAGAAGAAGAATGTATTCGTTGTTACACGTGGTTCTGACGATAGAAAGAGACGTAGCAGCGGTTCTTCTGAGGCAAATAGAACTGATAAAAATGGTTCTAAGGATAACCGTGATAAGAAGCCTCAGCAGGCTGCAGCACCACGTGGACCAATTAGACCACGTACATTTTCTGATGGACTTCGTCCTTCACAGAGAGCTTCTGCTCAGTCTACAGATACAGAGTTTGAAACTAAGAAAAAGCCTGTAGAGCAGGAGGCAAAAAAGCCTGAGAAGAAGAACGAACGTCCAGAAAGAAACGAGCGTCCAGAGAAAAATGAACGTTCTGAAAGAAATGACCGTTCTAGAAACGACAAGGGACAGCAGGGCAATCGTTCAGAGAAGAATGATAACAGAAGAGATAATCGTGACAATAACAGAAACGATAGAAATGACAGAGGTCAGGGTAAGAATAATGATAGACCTTCTCAGAGAAATAACCGCCCATCTCAGTCAGCACCTGCAGCTGATGTAGTACCAGCAAACAATGGTAAGGGCGGACGTCGTGACGATAAGAGAAAGAAGAACAATCGTGACAATAACAACTTAGGTGGCAAGAAGCAGGAAAACTTCATCAACCTTGAGAAGAACGGTGGTAAGAAGAAAAAGAACAATGCTCCTAAGGCACCAGAGCGTAACATGGATGAGGTTCTTACAATCACAATCCCAGAGAGAATTACTATCAAGGATCTTGCAGATAAGATGAAGGTTCAGTCATCTGCAGTTGTTAAGACATTATTCATGAAGGGCAAGATGGTTACTATTAATCAGGAGGTCGATTTTGAAGAGGCTTCAGAAATCGCTCTTGAGTTTAACTGTATCTGTGAGGAAGAGGAAAAGGTAGATGTTATCGCTGAGCTTCTTAAGGAAGAGGAAGAGGATACATCAAACTTCCCATCACGTCCACCTGTTGTCTGCGTAATGGGTCACGTTGACCACGGTAAAACATCACTTCTTGATGCTATCCGTGATACTAAGGTTACAGACCGTGAGGCTGGTGGTATTACACAGCATATCGGTGCTTATACAGTTTCAATCAACGGACAGGATATCACATTCCTTGATACACCAGGTCATGAGGCATTTACAGCAATGCGTATGCGTGGTGCTAATTCAACCGATATCGCTATCCTTGTAGTAGCTGCTGATGATGGTGTTATGCCACAGACAGTAGAGGCTATTAACCATGCTAAGGCTGCTGGAATCGAAATCATCGTTGCAATCAACAAGATTGATAAGCCAAATGCAAATATTGATAGAGTTAAGCAGGAGCTTTCTGAGTACCAGCTTATTCCTGAGGATTGGGGTGGAAGCACAGTATTCTGTCCAGTATCAGCTCATACTAAGGAAGGTATCGATAACCTCCTTGAGATGATTCTTCTTACAGCTGAGGTTCTTGAGCTTAAGGCTAACCCTAAGCGTAAGGCTAGAGGTCTTGTTATCGAGGCACAGCTTGATAAGGGTCGTGGTGCTGTTGCAACTGTCCTTGTTCAGAAGGGTACACTTCATGTTGGTGATCCTGTTGCATGCGGAAGCTGCCATGGTAAGGTTCGTGCTATGATTGATGATACAGGAGCACGTGTAAAGACAGCTGGTCCTTCTGTACCAGTTGAGATTCTTGGTCTTTCAGAGGTTCCAAATGCTGGTGAAGTATTCATGGCATTTGATTCAGAGAAGGAAGCTCATGCATTTGCAGATACATTCGTTGCAGAGCACAAGAATCGTCTTGTTGAGCAGACAAAATCTAAGATGTCTCTTGACGCACTCTTTAGTGAGATTGAGTCAGGAAATCTTAAGGAACTTGATATTATTGTTAAGGCCGACGTTCAGGGTTCTGTTGAGGCTGTTAAGCAGTCACTTGAGAAGCTTTCTAACGAAGAGGTTGTTGTTAAGACAATCCACGGCGGTGTTGGTACAATCAATGAATCCGATGTAGTTCTTGCATCTGCATCAAACGCTATTATCATCGGATTTAACGTACGTATCGATCCACAGGCTAAGGCTACTGCTGATAGAGAAGGTGTAGACCTTCGTCTCTACAAGGTTATCTATGATGCTATAAATGATGTAGAGGCAGCTATGAAGGGTATGCTTGATCCTGTATACGAGGAAAAGGTTATTGGTCACGCAGAGGTTCGTCAGATATTCAAGGCTTCTGGTGTTGGTAACATCGCTGGTTCATACGTAACAGACGGTTACTTCCAGAGAGATTGTATGGTCCGCGTTACTCGTGATGGTGAACTTATTCACGAAGGTAAGCTTGCTTCTCTTAAGAGATTTAAGGACGATGTTAAAGAAGTTAAGTCCAACTTTGAATGTGGTCTTGTTATTGAAGACTTTAATGATGTTCAGGAAATGGATATTATTGAGGCTTACATTATGGTTGAGGTACCTAGATAATGAGAAAGAATTCAGTAAAAAATACACGTATTAACGAAGAGGTTATGCGTGAGCTTTCAAATATTATACGTCTTGAGGTTAAGGATCCACGAATCTCACCAGTTACATCTGTTGTATCTGTAGAGGTTGCGCCTGACCTTAAGACATGTAAGGCTTATATTTCAGTTTTAGGTGATGACGAAGCTGCTAAGAAGACTCTTGAAGGTCTTAAGAGCTCTGCTGGATTTATCCGCAGAGAGCTTGCACACAGAGTTAATCTTAGAAACACACCTGAGATTACATTCATCTCAGACCAGTCTATCGCTTACGCTGCTAAAATGAGCAAACTAATCGACGAGGTCAATGCACCTCTACATGAAAGAGAAGACTAAAGGCTTCCCCCCTTTGTGGGAAGGTGCCCCGCAGGGGCGGATGAGGGTATTTTATGATTAACAATTTCAATGATTTAATCGCTGCATCCACCACAATTGCCATCAGCGGCCACATCCGCCCAGATGGCGACTGTGTAGGCTCATGCCTTGCTGTATACAATTACATTGCAACATATTATCCATCAGCAGATGTGCATGTATATCTTGATCCAATCCCAAACATCTTTAAGTTTCTAAAGAATGCGGATAAGATAGAGGATATACATACATTATCAGAGGATAAGGTATTTGATTTGTACATAGCCTTAGATTGTAGTGATGGCGGCAGGCTTGGTGATGCTTTTTTATTTTTTGAAAAGGCTAAGCATACAATCTGCATTGACCATCACATGACAAATGGAGGCTTCGCAGAGTATAGCTACATTATTCCCGATGATAGTTCTACCTGTGAGCTTGTATATAATCAGTTTGGCAAGGATAAGATTACAAAGGATATTGCAGAGTGTCTTTATCTTGGAATCATTCATGATACTGGTGTTTTCCAGTATTCGTGCACCACAGAGGCCACCATGGCAGCTGCTGGCTTTTTAATGACAAAGGGCATCGATTATCCTAAGATTTGTACTGATACATATTTTGCCAAGACGATGATTCAAAACCGTATGCTTGGTAAGGCGTTGCTGTCATGTAAAACCTTCCTTGATGGTAAGATTATTGCCGCTGTTATTACGGCTGAGGATATGGCAGAATATGGCGCCGAAAGTAAGCATTTAGAGGGAATTGTACAGCAGCTTCGTGACACCACAGGTGTAGAGGTTGCAGTATTCCTATATGAGCTTGAGGATGGGGATTTTAAGGGTAGCACCAGAGCTACTGGTGATGTAGACCTTACAGTTATTACAGGTGTTTACGGTGGTGGTGGCCATAAAAAGGCTGCTGGTTTCTCTGTAAATACTGATAAGCCATGGGATGTTATTGAAAACATCGTTTCTATGGTTGAAAAACAATTAAAAGAGTTAGGAATTTGCTAATGAATAGTGGCATAATTAATGTCTATAAAGAAGCCGGGTATACTTCATTTGATGTGGTTGCCAGGCTTCGTGGCATCTTAAAAATAAAAAAGATTGGGCATACTGGAACACTTGATCCAGATGCAACAGGCGTTCTTCCTGTATGTGTAGGCAAGGCCACAAAGCTTTGCGATATGCTAACAGATAAGGATAAGGTTTATGAATGCGTAATGATGTTAGGTGTTGAGACTGACACCTATGATTTAAGCGGACGAATCTTAGAACGAAATTCTGTCACTGCTTCAGAGGATGAGATTGTAGCTGCAATCAATTCCTTTGTAGGGGACATTATGCAGGTACCTCCTATGTATTCTGCACTTAAGGTTAATGGCAAGAAGCTGTATGAGCTTGCCAGAGAGGGCAAGGAGGTTGAGCGTAAGGCTAGACCTGTTACAATTTTTAGTATTGATATTTTAAATATCAGCTTACCAGAGGTAAGTATTAGGATTCATTGCAGTAAGGGTACATATATCAGGTCTCTTTGCCATGATGTGGGACAGAAGCTTGGTTGTGGCTGTGCTATGAAATCCTTAATACGTACAAGGGTCAGCATGTTTGATATAGCTGATGCAAGAACTCTTGATGAAATAGAGCGTATTGTAAAGGCTGGTAATCTTGATGGCATTATGCTTCCAGTCGACCAGGCTTTTGAAGGATTGGAAACAGTTTTTGTGATTCCTGCTGATGAGGCCATAAAACATGCTGTTAACGGTGTGCCAATTCCATCCACTGAGGTATTTGCGGAATCCATAAGTGGATTTGAGGATGGCAAGCGATATAGGATATATTTACCTGACAACAGGTTTATTGGAGTATATTCCTATAATGAAGATATATTTACTTTGGAGAAAATGTTTTTGGAATAATTATGGAGTATTTACATTCACTTTTTGACACAAAACTAGATTGCAAAACTGCAATTACAGTTGGTAAGTTTGATGGTGTTCATAGAGGCCACCATCTGCTTGCTGCTGATATAATTTCTAAAAAACAGGAAGGCTATGCTTCCTGCATGATTACCTTTACCAATTCACCTAGACAGGTCATAAATGATGATAACAGTCCTAGTCTTATTACAAACAAAGAGCGTGTTTATATGCTTGAACAGGGCGGGTTGGATTATCTAATAGAATGTCCTTTTGATGAAAGGCTTATGAATACCGAAGCTAATGATTTCATCAAATTTCTCTGTGACAATCTTAATATGAAATACATGGTTTCTGGCTCAGATTTCACATTTGGAAAGTATGGCGCAGGAAATGCAGCTTTGCTTAAAAAGCTTTCTAAAGAGCTTGGCTTTGAATATAAAGAGATTCAGAAAATCAGAATTAATGATAGAGATATTAGCAGCACCTATATTCGTGAAGAGCTTAAGGAAGGACATATTGATATAGTAAATGAAATGCTTGGATATGACTACTTCGTATGGGGAGAAGTTGTTCATGGTGCTCACCTGGGTACCAAAATCGGCATCCCTACTATCAATATTATGCCATCCTCACTTAAGCTTGTGCCTAAGTTTGGAGTATATGTTACAACCATTGATTTTGATGGAAGAATATATCATGGTGTTACTAATGTTGGCACAAAGCCTTCTGTATCAGATAAGAATATCGTAGGAATTGAAACTCATATACTTGATTACAATGGGGATTTATATGGGCAGTATGTTAGAGTTACATTTGAGGCATTTCTTAGACCGGAAATGAAATTTGGTTCGGTAGAAGAGCTTAAGAATCAAATGGCTAAGGATAAAATAGTAGCAAAGGAATATTTTAACAATCATTAATTTGTTACGTAATTATTACAAAATCTTGACTAGATACTAATCTATTGGTATAATACACCTGTTGTGTTAAAAGATATGATATCGGAGGTTTTATGAAAAAGCGCATTATTTCGGCTTTCTCATTAGTTTGTGCATCTGCACTTATTTTTGATTTTTGCTTAGATTCTAATAATAAAAATACACATACACATACAGCATCTAATACAGAAGCTACACTTACAGCTGGTGCAATCACAGCTGGAGCTGTTGATATTGCATCACTTAATTCCATTTCAGTTACTGATTCAGATGCTATTGCTACAGCTAAGTCTCTTGGTGATATTTACGGATACAATAATCTTGGTATTTGTAATGTATCAGAGGGTAACCTTAACATTCGTGAGAGTGCATCTACAGATGGTAAGCTTGCTGGCAAGTTCCCAGCTAACGCTGGTTGCGAAATTCTTAGGGAAGAGGGAGATTGGAGCTATATTAAATCCGGTGACGTAGAAGGCTACGTACTTACAGAATACCTTCTTACTGGCCAGGATGCTTGGGATAAGGCTGTAGAGCTTGCAGAATATGTAGCAACAGCTAAGACAGGCGGTCTTAGAGTTAGAGCAGAGGGCAACACTGAATGCGAGATTATTTATCAGCTCGCAGAGGGTGAAGAAATAGCCATCCTTGATAACACACAGGATCAGGATTGGATTAAGGTAGATGTAGATGGCGATGAGGGTTATGTTTCTGCTGAATATGTAGATGTTGACCTTTCTCTTAAGACAGCTATGACACTTACTGAGGCAAGATATGGTGAAGGTGTTTCTGATGTTCGTTCAGCACTTTGCGATTATGCACTTCAGTTTGTAGGTAACAGATATGTTTGGGGTGGTACATCCCTTACTAACGGTGTTGATTGCTCTGGCTTTACAATGCAGATTATGGCTAAGTACGGCGTATATCTTTCACATTCATCACGTGCTCAGGCTAACGAAGGAACTAAGGTTTCTACATCAGAGCTTAAGCCTGGTGACCTTATTTTCTATGGCAAGGGTGGAAGCATCAACCACGTTGCTATTTATATTGGCGGTGGTCAGATTGTTCATGCTTCTAATAAGCGTGATGGTATTAAGATATCTAATTACATGTATCGTACACCTATTAAGTGTGTTAGAGTTCTTTACGATTAATATTTGATTTTATAGGCTAGCTTCGGCTAGCCTTTTATTATGCATTGTGTTATAATTTCTATCGTGGCTTGCCACATATTTTGAGTAAAAGTTGGAGAGGAATTATTATGAGTTTGTTAGAAAACTGGCAAAAGATTGCCTACAACCAGAATCAGTCACAGGCAGATTTACAGAGATTCTGGCAGAATTATTTTCTTTTAGAGAAAGGAATCTACGAGCAGCTTCTTAATGACCCTGATACAGAGGTTAAGGGCACTGTTAAAGAGCTTGCCGAGAAATATAACATCGAGGTTATGCCTATGGTAGGTTTCCTTGATGGAATCAACGAGTCACTTGTTACTCCTAACCCAATCGAGACTATGGAAGAGGATACTGTAGTATCTCTTAAGTTCGATAAGGAAAAGCTTTTCAAGAACATGATTGATGCTAAGGCTGATTGGCTTTATGGTCTTCCACAGTGGGAGAATATCTTCGATGAGGATAAGAGAAAGGCTCTTACAAAGGAAGCTAAGAACATGCACACTATCGTTCGTTCAGAGAAAAAGGTTGGACGTAATGATCCATGTCCATGTGGCTCAGGTAAGAAGTATAAGCATTGCTGCATGAACAAGAAATAATTTTCTTTATGAAAATTTATCATTAACATATTTTTTACAATGAATAGCCCTCACTTGTGATACATTATAGATGTATTAACAATGGAGGGCTATTATTATGCATTTTAATATTAATATTACCATAGGGATTTTGATTCCGTTTATCGGTACCAGCATAGGCGCCGCTATGGTTTTTATTTTAAAGGATAATATATCAGAAAAGCTTCAAAAGGTTCTAACGGGATTTGCGGCTGGTGTTATGGTGGCAGCATCTTTTTGGAGCTTACTTTCACCTGCTTTAGAAAGTAGTGAGTATCTAGGAAAGCTTTCTTTTATGCCGGCAGCTGTCGGCTTTTTAGTTGGAACAGGCTTTTTGCTATTGCTTGATGTAGTTACACCACATATGCATATGGATAAGCAGACTGAAGGTCCTAAAAGCAAATTAAAAAGAACAACAAAGCTTATACTTGCAGTCACACTTCACAACATACCAGAGGGAATGGCTGTTGGTGTAGTGTATGCAGGTGTTGTTTCAGGACATGTGGGTATATCGGCTGCAGGAGCATTGGCATTATCTCTTGGTATTGCTATACAAAACTTTCCAGAAGGTGCAATAGTATCAATGCCACTTTTATCAGAAGGAATGCCAAAGGCCAAGACTTTCCTATGGGGAGTATTATCAGGAGTTGTTGAACCAATTGCAGCTATAATAACTATTCTTGCGGCAGGACTTGTAGTTCCA
>JAGBJE010000146.1 GCA_017934625.1 Pseudobutyrivibrio sp.
CTATGAGAAGCTTACTCAAGGTGGTGAGATTACAACATCTATGCCAATCACTGGTAATCTTATGGATAACTGGGATAAGATTTTACAGGATTACGATGAATTAGTATATATTCCAATGTCTTCTGGTCTTTCATCATCATGTGATACAGCTAAGATGCTTTCAGAGGATTATGATGGTAGAGTTGTAGTTGTTGACAATCAGCGTATTTCTGTTACTCAGAAGCTTTCAGCTCTTGAGGCTAAAAAGCTTGCGGATATGGGAAAGTCTGCTCAGGAGATTTGTGATGCATTAATGGAGATTAAAGCAGCTTCTACAATCTACATTACAGTAGATACACTTGAATATCTTAAGAAGGGCGGCCGTCTTACTCCTGCAGTTGCAGCTATAGGCTCTTTACTTAAGATTAAGCCAGTGCTTTCTATTTATGGAGAGAAGCTTGACAAGTTTGCAATGGCCCGCACTATGAAGCAGGCTAAATCTATTATGATAGATGCATTAAAGAAGGATATGAAAAATGTTCTTCATACAGATAATTTGGATGATGTGATTATCTCAATAGCACATACACATAATCAGGAAGCAGCAGAAAAGTTCAGAGAAGAGCTTTTAGCTGAATTTCCTGGAAAAGATATTTGGATTGATCCGTTATCACTTTCAGTTTCATGTCATATTGGACCAGGCGCTTTAGCTTGTACAGTGACTAAGAAATTGATTGATATAAATTAAATATTGTTTTAGGAGGATTGTTATGGTTAAAGCAGTTGTAGGCGCCAATTGGGGCGATGAAGGCAAAGGTAAGATTACTGACATGATGGCAGCTGATGCAGACATCATTGTACGTTTTCAGGGCGGTGCTAACGCAGGTCACACTATCGTTAATAATTACGGCAAGTTCGCACTTCACACATTACCTTCAGGAGTTTTTTATAATCATACAACAAGTATTATTGGAAACGGTGTTGCACTTAACATCCCTGTTCTTATTAACGAAATCAAGTCTATAGAGGAGAAGGGAGTTCCTGCACCACATATACTTGTGTCAGATAGAGCTCAGATTGTTATGCCATATCATATCCTTTTTGACCAGTATGAAGAGGAGAGATTAGGTAAGGCTTCATTCGGTTCAACAAAGAGCGGTATTGCACCATTTTATTCTGATAAATACGCTAAAATCGGTTATCAGGTTCAGGAGCTCTTTGATGAGGATTTACTTAAGGAAAAGGTTGTACGTACATGTGACCAGAAAAATGTTCTTTTAGAGCATCTTTATCACAAGCCACTCCTTACACCAGAGGAATTACTTGATACTCTTCACGAATACCGTGATATGATTACTCCTTATGTATGCGATACATCTGCATATCTTTGGAATGCGATTAAGGAGAATAAGACAATCCTTCTAGAAGGCCAGCTTGGTACTCTTAAGGATCCAGACCATGGAATTTATCCTATGGTTACATCATCATCAACACTTGCTCCATACGGCTGTATTGGCGCAGGTATTCCAGCTCAGGAGCTTAAGCAGGTAGTTACTGTATGTAAGGCTTATTCTTCAGCTGTAGGCGCCGGTGCCTTTGTTTCAGAGATTTTTGGTGATGAGGCTGATGAGCTTAGACGCCGCGGTGGTGACGGTGGTGAGTTTGGCGCAACAACAGGTCGTCCACGTCGTATGGGTTGGTTCGATTGCGTTGCATCTAAATATGGTTGCAGAATGCAGGGTACAACAGATGTTGCGTTTACAGTAGTTGATGTTCTTGGATACCTTGATGAAATTCCTGTATGTGTAGGCTACGAAATCGACGGAGAGGTTACAACAGACTTCCCTGTTACATCTAAGCTTGAAAAGGCTAAGCCAGTACTTAAGACACTTCCAGGCTGGAAGTGCGACATTAGAGGAATTAAGAAATACGAGGATTTACCAGAAAATTGTAGAAACTATATTGAGTTTATTGAGAAGGAAATTGGCTTCCCAATCACAATGGTTTCTAATGGTCCTGGTAGAGATGACATTATCTATAGATAAATTGATGAGGGGTTATGAAAAATTTTGTTAATTCAAAGAGTGGCAAAATAATATTGTTGATTTTTGTAGTAGTCCTTTTGGCATTACTTTTGTTATTTACTTTAGGCCATAAATCGAGTTGGGATAAAGATACAGGTGTCCTGCCAGATGTTAATTCTTTGCAAGATGAAGCAGAAGAAATTAATGAACCCAGTCATGGGGATATGCTTGATATGGAAAGCGAAAAGGATGATGCAGGGGAAGAAATCCTACTTATTTCAAAGGACGATATATATAGCTTTTCAATGACAGATTCTAACGGGATTCTTCTTACATTTAAAAAGCAAGGGGATACTTGGGTTTATGTAGATGATGAATCATTAGACATAAACGAAGATAGAATTGATAAGGTTTTAAATTATCTTTGTCAGGTAAGATTTATTAATTCATTCCAGACTGATTCAGCAAAAGATTATGGATTGACCCAAGAATCTCCTCAGTATGTTTTGTATGATGCCAATGAGTATTCGACACTTATATCTCTTGGTAATGTGGATGAAAAAACGGGTAATGTATATTTTGCTTTAAATTATGATTTTTCAACTGTATATGTTAACGAAGGTAAGTTGAATAATGTTAGAGAGTACGGAATAGAAGAGCTACTAACCGTTAGATAATTGACACTTTTGATTTTATATAGTTTACATCTGTTTCGTACTGTGCTATCATATATCGGTACTAATTTTACTGTAACTCAGGTCTTGGACACTCCGACCTTTACCTTAGTTACGGCATATATATTTTTTAGGAGGTAGTAAAATGATTACAAAAGAGAAGAAACAGGCTATTATCAATGAGTACGCTAGAACAGCTGGTGACACAGGTTCTCCAGAGGTTCAGATTGCAGTTCTTTCTGCACGTATCGCTGAGCTTACAGAGCATCTTAAGGCTAACCCAGGTGATCATCATTCACGTCGTGGTATGATGAAGATGGTTGGTAAGAGAAGAAACCTTCTTGCATACCTTAAGAATACAGATATCGAGAGATATCGTTCAATCATTGAGCGTCTTGGCTTAAGAAAGTAATCTATAAGAGCGGAGTACAATTTACTCCGCTCGTTTTCTTATGAAATAGGTTTACAGCAAAATCCGAAGCCACTGAATTAGGAGCGATGATATAGAAGTTTATTATCCGCGCTTCGTTTTCAGTAGTTTCGGGTTGATGCTTAAATAAATAATTTTTAAGGAGAAAACCATGAAGACTTTTACAATGGATTTAGCTGGTAGAACACTTCGTGTTGATATCGGCAGAGTTGCTGCACAGGCTAATGGCGCAGCATTTATTCAGTATGGTGAGACAACAGTATTATCTACTGCTACAGCATCAGACAAGCCTCGTGATGGTATTGATTTCTTCCCACTTTCAGTTGAGTTCGAAGAAAAGACATACGCTGTTGGCAAGATCCCAGGGGGCTTTAATAAGAGAGAGGGAAAGGCATCAGAGAATTCTATCCTTACAGCTCGTGTTATTGATAGACCAATGAGACCTTTGTTCCCAAAGGATTATCGTAACGATGTTACACTTAACAATATGGTTATGTCTGTAGATCCACAGTGTAGACCAGAGCTTGTTGCTATGCTTGGTGCTGCAATTTCTACATGTATTTCAGATATCCCATTTGATGGCCCATGTGCAATGACACAGATGGGTATGATTGATGGAGAGTTTATCGTTAACCCTTCACAAGAGCAGTGGGATAAGGGTGACCTTAAGCTTACAGTTGCTTCTACTCGTGAAAAGGTTATCATGATTGAAGCTGGTGCTAACATCATTCCTGAGGATAAGATGATTGAGGCTATTTACAAGTGTCATGATGTTAACCAGACTATCATCGCATTTATCGATGAGATGGTTAAGGAATGCGGTAAGCCAAAGCATGAGTATACATCATGTGCTATTCCAGAAGAGCTTTTTGCTAAGATGAAGGAAATTGTTCCTCCATCTGAGATGGAAGAAGCAGTATTCACAGATGAGAAGCAGGTTCGTGAGGAGAATATCCGCAAGATTACTGAGCGTCTTGAAGAAGCATTTGCTGAGAATGAGGAATGGCTTGCTGTTCTTGGAGAAGCTATTTACCAGTATGAAAAGAAGACAGTACGTAAGATGATTCTTAAGGATCACAAGCGTCCAGATGGTCGTGAAATCACACAGATCCGTCCACTTGCGGCTGAGGTAGATATTGTACCACGTGTACATGGTTCATCAATGTTTACTCGTGGTCAAACACAGATTTGCGATGTTGTAACTCTTGCACCTCTTTCAGAGGCTCAGAAGATTGATGGTCTTGATCCATTCGTTACAGAAAAGAGATACATGCATCACTATAACTTCCCTGCATATTCTGTAGGTGAGACAAAGCCATCGCGTGGACCAGGACGTCGTGAAATCGGACATGGTGCTTTAGCTGAGCGTGCACTTCTTCCTGTACTTCCAAGTGCAGAGGAGTTCCCATACGCTATTCGTGCCGTATCAGAGACATTCGAGTCAAATGGTTCTACATCAATGGCTTCTACATGCGCATCATGTATGTCACTTATGGCTGCTGGTGTTCCAATTAAGGCTATGGTTGCTGGTATCTCTTGTGGTCTTGTTACAGGCGATACAGATGACGATTTTGTACTTCTTACAGATATTCAGGGTCTTGAAGATTTCTTCGGCGACATGGATTTCAAGGTTACAGGTACAAAGGAAGGTATCACAGCAATTCAGATGGATATTAAGATTCACGGTCTTACTCGTCCAATCGTTGAGGGTGCAATTGCAAGATGTCGTGAAGCTAGATTATTTATCATGGATAACTGCATGAGCAAGGCAATTGCTGAGCCTCGTGCACAGGTTGGTAAGTATGCACCTAAGATTATCCAGCTTACAATCGACCCAGAGAAGATTGGTGATGTTGTTGGACAGCGCGGTAAGACAATCAATGAAATCATTGCAAGATGTGATGTTAAGATTGATATTACTGACGAAGGCAATGTTTCTATCTGCGGTACAGATGCTGCAAAGATGGATGAAGCAAAGCGCATGATTGAAATCATTACAACTGATTTTGAGCAGGGTCAGATTCTTACAGGTAAGGTTGTAAGCATTAAGGAATTTGGTGCATTTATCGAGTTTGCTCCTGGTAAAGAAGGAATGGTTCACATTTCAAAGATTGCTAAGGAAAGAATTGATAGAGTTGAAGATGTACTTACACTTGGTGACACTGTTAAGGTTGTATGCCTTGGCAAGGACAAGATGGGACGTATTAGCTTCTCTATCAAGGATGTACAGTAAAATTTGAGTTTATTTTGCGCCTGGCAAATGTCAGGCGCATTTTTTAGGTAAAAATATATGCTTCTTAATGTATCACATATTTATAAATCTTTTGGTGAAGAAAATATTATTAGAGATGCCACCTTTACAGTAGATGAAGGCTCCAAGGTTGCTATTGTTGGAAATAACGGAACAGGCAAATCCACTCTTTTAAAGGTAATTATAGGTGAACTTGCTCCTGATGAAGGTGAGGTTACCCTTAAAAAGGATGCTACCTTTGGATATTTGGCCCAGTATCAGGAAGACCATTATGGTACAAATATACTTGATACAGTGTTAAATGCCAGAGAAGATTTACTTTCAATGGAAAAAAAGCTTTCTGAAATGGAAGCTAATATGAGTAATATTGCCTCTGAGGATATGGCGGCCTTTATGGATAATTATCACAAATTACAGCATCAGTTTGATTTAAGTGGAGGCTATACATTTCGATCAGAGGCTATTGGTATCCTTAAAGGCTTAGGCTTTGAAGGCGAAGACCTTAAAAAAAGCATGAATGAGCTTTCAGGTGGTCAGAAAACACGTGTTAGCCTTGGTAGATTACTAGCGTCTTCTCCTGATTTGTTGCTTTTAGATGAGCCTATCAACCACTTGGATTTAAATTCTATTGTTTGGTTAGAGGGGTATTTGGCTTCTTATAAAGGTTCTGTTGTAATTGTTGCCCATGATAGATATTTCCTTGATAAGATTGTTGACCATGTTGTTGATTTATCTTACGGAAAGACTGCGGTTTACACCGGTAATTATTCATCCTACGCTGAGCAAAAGGCTATTCTCCAGCTTACCTATGAAAGGTCATATGAAAAACAGCAAAAGGAGATAGAGCATCAAAAGGCTGTAATTGAAAAGCTTCAGTCTTTCAATAGAGAAAAATCAATAAAAAGAGCCGAAAGTCGAAAAAAGCTTCTAGAAAAGATGGATATTATGGATGCACCGGATAAGGATTCAGACGGAATGCGTCTTACTCTGGAAATCGAAAAGGAAAGCGGTAAAGATGTATTAGATTTTTCTCATGTTACAAAGTCATATGATAATTCTAATATTTTCACTGATTTATCATTTGAGGTACATAAGGGCGATAGAATTGCTATCCTTGGAGATAATGGAACAGGTAAGACTACAATCCTTAAATGCATCAATGGTTTAACACCTTTTGAATCAGGAGAGATTAAGTTTGGTGCTAATGTTACTGTAGGGTACTATGATCAGGAACAGCAGGGCTTAACAGAATCTAACACTATATTTGACGAATTACATGATGCATATCCTTTCCTTACAGAGACAAAGGTTAGAAATACTCTGGCTGCATTTATGTTTACTGAGGATGACGTCTTTAAGCGTATAAGTGAGTTATCTGGTGGTGAAAGAGGTAGAGTATCGCTTGCAAAGCTTATGTTATCTAAGTCTAATTTTCTTATACTTGATGAGCCTACAAACCATCTTGATATGGATTCAAAGGAAAAGCTTGAGGATGCTTTAAATGAATATGATGGTACACTTCTTTACGTAAGCCATGACAGATACTTTGTTAATAGAACAGCTAATATAATTTTAGAATTATCTGATGGTGTGCTTACTAAATATCTAGGTAATTATGATGATTATATTGCCAAAAAAGAGCAATTATATGGCTCAAATAATGCTTCTGTAGCTGGAACTGATATTTCCGATGAATCTGCGGCAAAGCTTGATTATAAGGAACAGAAGCGAATCGAGGCACAAAAGCGAAAGCTACAAAATGAAATTAAAAAAATTGAAGATGAAATTGAAAAGCTGGAATCCATGAAGGCTGAAATAGAAGAGGAATTTGTTAAGCCTGAAAATATGACCAATTCTGCCAAATTGAATGAGCTTTCATCAAAGCAGGCTGATATTGATTCTAAGCTAGAAGAGCTTTATGAAAAATGGGAAGAATTAAGTATTAACTGATTCTGCCTATTGTTAAAATCTTGACATAGTTTTATCTGAATTTTATAATTATATTACAGTGCAATGAGGAGGCGTTAGATTTGGATAAACAGATATCACAGGCGGTTATCAGAAGACTTCCTAGATATTATAGATATTTAGGAGAACTTTTGGACGACGGTGTTGAAAGAATTTCATCTAATGATTTAAGTAAACGCATGCATGTTACTGCATCGCAGATTAGACAGGACCTTAATAACTTTGGTGGCTTTGGCCAGCAGGGTTATGGATATAATGTGGCATATTTACATGATGAAATAGGCAATATTCTTGGTGTTAATGATACCCATAATGTTATCGTTATAGGTGCAGGTAACTTAGGACAGGCTATTGCAGGATATGTAAAATTTGAGCGTGTAGGCTTTAAGATTATTGGTCTTTTTGATGTAAATCCTGAGCTCAAGGGTAAGATGGTAAGAGATTTGCCAGTTCAGATGCTTGATGAATTACCAGAATTTGTTAAGAACAATAATGTTGAAATAGCTGCTCTTACACTTCCTAAGCAAAATGCTAAAAGTACAGCGCTTAAGCTTGTATCTCTTGGAGTTCATGCAATTTGGAATTTTGCCCATGTAGATTTAGATGATATTCCTGATGTTGTTATAGAAAATGTTCATCTTTCTGATAGTTTAATGCAACTTTCTTATAATATTACACAGCATAAAAAGTAGGTGATTTTATGGCTGAAAAGGATTTTTCTAATGCTTTAGCTAATATAAAGGTTCCAATTCTTATTTTGGATCAAAAGTGGCATAGGCTCTTTGCTTTAGGTGGAAAGCCTGAAACAGTCAAGGAGCTTGAATCTAAGGAAAATGATTTAATCAAGCGCGAGGCTGAGATTAAGCAGGAGCTTAAGGATTTAAAAAAGGTAAAGGAAAACCTTATGGCTTCAGTCATGTCTAACATGGAGGGCACTTCAGATTTAGTTTCCAAGAAGCTTGATGATGATAAAAGGCTTTTGGAAGAGTGTAATGAACGTATCGCAAGCAATGAGGACGAGCTTTTAGATATACCTAATCAAACAGATGAGGTTAATAGAGAGCTTATGCTTGCAACCATGGATTACTGCTACGATAAGCTTAGAACTAATTCTTCAGAAGCGGAAGAAATTACTGAGTGGATAAAGGACGTTAGGGTTAAGCTTAAGAAAAATGTCATAAGAAAGCATAATCGAGAGATTAATAACAAGGAAATCTATTCATATATGCATGATGTTTTTGGCATGGAAGTGCTTAATTTATTTGATATGCAAAATGGTCAGTTTTATATTGGAAGTGCTGATGATAAAGAGGCTCCATCTCCAACAAAGACTGATGAAAATGGAAAAGATTTGTCGAATGTAGATTTAGAAGACATAGATTTGGATGCTGTTGCAAAAGAAACAAAAGCGGACGAAGAAGCTGAAAGAGAAGCGGCCTTAGAATCAGGGGATGAAGCGACATCTGAGGATTCTTAGAATTCACGAAATTTTTAAAGACTAAACACTATTATGTTTAGTCTTTTTTAATTAGGTATGTTATCATAATATAGTAGTATTGTTGTAAAGAAAGGAGCATATATGGAAGACGGGTCGAATCCCTATTTACTGATTATTTTTATAATAATTGCTTTAATAGAATTTGCGCTATTAATAATACTATATCGCAAGTCAAAACAGGAAAATGTAACAGAGGAAGATGTTATTTCTCTTGTTAATGAAGGGCATGAAGATGGAAATATTTTAGCATCTGAGGCCGCAATGATTCAGAATATATTTGAATTTTCAGATACTGATGCTAAGGATATCATGACCCATAGGAAAAGCATTGTGGCTATCAATGGGGATTGTACATTACGAGAGGCCATTAATTTTATTAATGAAAACAATATGAGCCGATATCCTGTGTACATTGATGAGTTGGATAATATTATCGGAATCCTTCACATCAAAGATATTTTAATGTACTACGATAAGGATATTGATAATTTAAAGGTTAAGGATTTACATGAACTTCTGTCTGTAGCGGAGTTTGTACCAGAGACACATGGCATTAACACTTTATTTGCTAAGATGCAGTCTAAGAAGCGTCACATGGTGATTGTTGTTGATGAATATGGACAGGTTTCAGGATTGCTTTCCTTAGAAGATATTCTTGAAGAAATAGTTGGTAATATAGAGGATGAGCATGATGAAGAAGAAGCTTCTATAGAGGTTAAAACCGAGGATTCATACTTGATGGATGGTTCTACTACCTTAGAAGAAGTAGAAGAAATGCTTGGAACTAAATTTTCTGATGATTACGAAACGTTAAATGGATATCTGATATCTTTATACGGCAAGATTCCGGAGGATGGCAAATCCCTTACACTTGAGGATGATAACTATGTTTTTTATATTAAAAACGTGACAGATAAAGTGATTGATGGAGTTTACGTCAGAAAGAAAAGGCACGTTGAATAAAAAACTGTTATTTGATATAATTTTTTAGATTCAGAATAGAAAAGAGGTACTAATTTTATGTCAGGACATTCAAAATTTGCTAATATTAAGCACAAAAAGGAAAAGAATGATGCTGCAAAGGGTAAGATTTTTACAATAATTGGTCGTGAAATCGCTGTCGCAGTAAAAGAGGGCGGTCCAGACCCTAACAATAATTCTAAGCTTCGTGATGTTATCGCCAAGGCTAAGGCTAATAACGTTCCTAATGCTACAATCGAAAATGGTATTAAGAAGGCTGCTGGAAATGCAGATGCAGTAAATTATGAATCTGTTACATACGAAGGATATGGTCCTAGCGGCACAGCTATTATTGTAGATTGCCTTACAGATAACCGTAATCGTACAGCAGCAAATGTAAGAAATGCATTCACAAAGGGTGGTGGAAGCATTGGTACACCAGGTTGCGTATCATTTATGTTTGACAACAAGGGTCAGATTATCATTTCTAAAGAGGATTGCTCTATGGATGCAGATGATCTTATGATGATTGCTCTTGATGCTGGTGCAGAGGATTTCTCTGAGGAGGATGATTGCTTTGAAATTTACACAGCTCCAGATGATTTCTCTACAGTAAGAGAAGCTCTTGAGGCTGAAAACATTCCTATGGCAGATGCTGAGGTCACTATGATTCCTCAGACTTATGTTGAACTTACTGACGAGCAGGATCTTTACAAGATTAACAAGCTTCTTGATCTTCTTGATGAAGATGATGACGTACAGAATGTTTACCATAATTGGAATGAATAATTAAAATAAGAGGGGTTGAGTACTAATGAATAAAATACTTTTTGCAGCAAGCGAATGCGTACCATTCGTTAAGACTGGTGGATTGGCAGATGTTTGCGGAGCTTTACCAAAGGAGTTTTCTAAGGAATACTTCGATGTTAGAGTTGTATTACCATACTATACATTTATACCTGAGAAATACAAAAAGGATTTCAAGTTTTTAACTAGCTTTCAGATGAATATGGGTCCATTAGTTGGCACTAAGTATGTAGGTGTTTTTGAATATGAATTAGATGGAGTCACATTCTATTTTATAGATAATCATGATTACTTTGATTGCTTTTATCCATATTCAGAGGATAGATGGGATCTTGAAAAGTTCATCTTTTTTGACAAGGCTGTACTTTCAATGCTTCCACTCATTGGTTTTCAACCAAATCTTATTCACTGTCATGATTGGCAGACTGGTTTTATCCCAGTATATCTTAAGAATGATTTCCAGGGAGATCAGTTCTTCTGGGGAATGAAGTCGGTTATGACTATTCATAATCTTAAGTTTCAGGGCATGTGGGATACAAAGACGGTAGCTGGTATTTCAGGACTGTCAATGAATCTTTTCACACCAGACAAGCTGGAATATAAGAAATGCGGTAATATGCTTAAGGGTGGCCTTGTATATGCTGATTACATCACAACAGTTTCTTCTACATATTGTGATGAGATTCAAATGCCATACTATGGTGAAGGCTTAGACGGATTACTTAGAGCACGTCACTATGATATGCAGGGCATTGTTAATGGTATTGATAACGATGTTTACAATCCAGCTACAGATGAAAAGATTTATAAGAATTTTGACATTAAGACCTTTAGAAAGAATAAAAAGATTAATAAGACTAAGATTCAGGCTGATCTTGGCTTAGAGGTAGATTCTAAGAAGTATATGATAGGCTTGATTTCACGTCTTACAGACCAGAAGGGACTTGATTTGATTAACTACTGTATCGAAGGAATTGTAGATGATTTTACTCAGCTTGTAGTTATTGGCACTGGTGAGTCTAAATATGAGAATATGTTTAGACACTACGCATGGAAATACCCTGAGAAGATTTCTGCAAATATTTGTTATGATGATAATCTTGCTCACAAGTTATACGCTGCTGCAGATGCATTTTTAATGCCATCCAGGTTCGAACCATGCGGTTTAACACAGCTAATATCATTTAGATATGGAACAGTTCCAATTGTTAGAGAAACAGGTGGACTTTCTGATACAGTTGAAGCATATAATGAATATATGAAAACTGGAGATGGTTTCTCATTTGCTAACTATAATGGAGACGAGCTTCTTAATACTGTAAATTATAGTAAATATATATTCTTTGAGAAGAAGGCTCAGTGGAATAAAATGATTGAGCGTGGCATGAGCAAGAACTATTCCTGGTCTGTTCAAAAAGAAAAATATGAAAATATTTATAACTATTTAATAGGTTAATAAATATAAATTTAGCAAAAGAGAATAGTTTAACTATTCTCTTTTGAATGTAGAGGTTATATTTTGGCACAAAAAGGGACGAATAATTCTAAAAGAAAATCAAATAGCAAGAAATCCCAAAACACAACAAAGAAGACTACTAATAGAAAAACTACTAAAGCAAAGGCTGAAGAATTAGAATTTGAGGATCCATTTTTTGAAGATTCTTCAAAGGAAATTATCCTTTGGAGTTCTTTAGTGTTGTGTATTTTACTATGTATTAGCAATTTTGGAATTGGCGGAATGGTTGGAAATGCAGTATCTAACTTTCTGTTTGGTGTTTTTGGTATAATTCAATTTTTATTACCATTTATGGTAGCATTTTCTGCGTTTTTCATTATATCTAATTATGGAAATAAAGTTGCAGTGGCTAAAGTTGTTGCAGGCACTGTACTATTAATATTTATTAGCGTTTTTGTTGAACTTATTATTAATGGGCAAAGCATTCTCACTCCGTTGGAGGCCTTTGAGTTTGCTAAGGAGCATCACTATGGTGGCGGTCTTATTGGCGGAACGATTGTTTATGGCGTGTATGATAGCTTCGGGCTTCTTGGTGCTTATCTTATTGATGTTATCATTATGATTGTTTGTGTAATCATTATTCTAGAGCGTTTCGCTTTTGATAAGGTTCAACAATCTTCAAGATATCATGCGGATAGAGCGGCAGCTAAAAGAAGAGCTAGAAGGGAAAGACAACTTCTTGAAAGAGAAGCTAACCAAACACGATTCAATGATAACCGTCAAGCAATAATTAATAAGATTAATGACGATATTGCTTTAGAACAGCTTCAGATGACTCAAACTGAAGGAAATAGAAGAGATAGAAAACACACTGGTATCACCAGTAATACAACATTAATGCCTGATTATTCAGATATCACTTCTGCTGGTGATGTTAATGAAATTAAGTTTAATATTGCAGAAGGCGAATCGGATGTTGAGGTTACAAAGACTAGCCGTCATAAGCTAAAGGCTTTTGATAAGAAATCAAAAAGTACTCACTCATTTAAGGGCTTTGATTCAAAGGAAGAGGAAGCTGTATCATCGCAGGATTTGACTGTGGCTAATGCTCCTATAGAACCAGCTGTAGAGCCAGCATTAGTAAACAATCAAATACCTATTATCAATACTCCACCTGAGCCTCCTGTTAAAGAGCCTGTAGAAGCTCCTTGTGAGGAAAGTACTGCAGTTGATGAGAAGCCACTTAGAAGGCCTAAGGCTTCTGCTTCAACAAAGGAGGAAATCGAAAGCTCTTCAGAGACACTTAGAGCATCTATTGAAGCAGATAAAAAGAAAACTAATAAACCTTATAAATTTCCACCACTTACATTACTTAATGATGCTAAAAAGGGCAGTGGTGATTCAAAGGAATATTTACAGGAAATGGCTGGCAAGCTTCAGCGTACTCTTGGAAATTTCGGTGTACAGGCTAATGTCACAGAGGTAACACTTGGTCCTTCAGTCACTAGATATGAGCTTGAAATCGCAGAAGGTACTAGAGTATCAAAGGTAGTTAATCTATCAGATGATATTAAGCTTAACATGGCTGTTACTGATGTACGTATAGAAGCTCCTATTCCAGGAAAGTCAGCTATTGGTATAGAGGTTCCTAACAAGGTTAAATCTATGGTTGGGTTCAAGGAGCTTGTTTCTTCCAAAGAGTTCAAGACTGCAAAATCAAAGATTTCCTTCTGTGTTGGAAAGGATATTTCAGGTTCTGTTATCGTTGGAAATATTGAAAAGATGCCTCATCTTCTTATTGCAGGTGCAACAGGCTCTGGTAAATCAGTATGTATTAATACAATCATCATGAGTATTCTTTATCATGCAAAGCCTGATGAAGTTAAGATGATAATGGTGGACCCTAAGATGGTTGAGCTGTCTGTTTATAATGGTATTCCACACCTTTTACTTCCAGTTATTACTGATGCTAAAAAGGCTGCTGGAGCACTTCATTGGGCAGTTAAAGAAATGACAGATAGATATGAGCTTTTAGCAGCAGCTGGCGTTCGTAATATTGAAGGCTTTAATGAAAAGGTTGAAAGCGATGCTTTACCAGATTCGATTCCAGAGGAAAAGCGTGTTAGAATGTCTCAGCTTGTTATTATACTTGACGAGGTTGCTGACCTTATGATGGTTGCTGCGGCAGATGTAGAGGATTCTATAGTTCGCCTTGCACAGCTTGCCCGTGCTGCTGGAATTCATCTTATTATCGCAACACAGAAGCCTACTGTTAATGTTATTACTGGTCTTATTAAAGCAAATGTTCCATCTCGTATAGCATTTTCTGTTTCATCAGGAAATGATTCGCGAGTTATCCTTGATATGAATGGTGCTGAAGATTTGCTAGGTAACGGTGATATGCTTTATGCTCCGCAAAATCTTTCTAAGCCTATCCGTGTTCAGGGTGCTTTTGTTAGTGATGAAGAAGTTAGTGCTGTTGTTGATTTCCTCAAGAACAACAATGAGTCTGCAGAATATAATTCTGATATAGAAACACAAATTCAAAACTCTGAGGCAGGCAATGGTTCAGTGTCTATATCTGGAGAACCAGATAATTCCAGAGACCAACTATTTGTAGAAGCCGGACGCCTTGTTATAGAAAATCAAAAAGGTTCTATTGGATATTTACAAAGGAACTTCAGGATTGGATTTAACAGAGCTGCCAGAATCATGGATCAGCTTGCAGAGGCTGGGGTTGTTGGCCCTGAAATGGGCACTAAGCCTAGGGAAATCCGTATGTCGATTTCAGAGTTTGAAGAACTAATAAATGCACAATAAAAGGGAGTCATGCAAATGAAGACAGACATTCAAATCGCACAGGAAGCAAAAATGGCTAATATCAAGGATGTAGCAGCATTACTTGATATTACAGAGGATGATTTGGAGTTATACGGCAAGTATAAGGCTAAGTTTTCCGATGAATTACTTGCAAAATTAGAAGGTAAAAAGGATGGTAAGCTTGTCCTTGTTACAGCTATCAATCCTACACCTGCCGGCGAAGGCAAAACAACAACATCTGTAGGACTTGGAGAGGCTATGGGTGTTCTTGGCAAAAAAGCTTGCCTTGCTTTAAGAGAGCCATCTTTGGGACCTTGCTTTGGTATCAAGGGTGGAGCAGCAGGCGGTGGTTATGCTCAGGTTGTTCCTATGGAGGATTTAAATCTTCACTTTACTGGTGATTTTCACGCAATTACATCTGCAAACAATCTTCTTGCAGCTATGCTTGACAATCATATTCAGCAGGGTAATGTACTTGGTATTGACCCAAGACAGGTTGTATGGAAAAGATGCCTTGATATGAATGATAGAGTTCTTAGAAATATCGTTGTAGGCCTTGGTGCTAAGGCTGATGGTATGGTTAGAGAGGACCATTTCGTAATAACTGTTGCCTCTGAGATAATGGCGATTTTATGTCTTGCTAATGATATGCATGACCTAAAGGATAGATTAAGCAAGATTATTGTTGCTTACACATTTGATGGTAAGCCTGTTACCGCAGGGGATTTACAGGCTACTGGTGCTATGGCAGCCCTTCTTAAGGATGCTCTTAAGCCTAACCTGATTCAGACATTAGAGCACACACCTGCTATTGTACATGGTGGACCATTTGCTAATATTGCACATGGATGTAACTCTGTTCGTGCAACAAAGGCTTCTATGAAGCTTGCTGATATTACAATTACAGAGGCAGGCTTTGGCGCTGATCTTGGTGCTGAGAAATTCTTTGATATTAAATGTAGAATGGCAGGCCTTAAGCCTGATGCTGTTGTTCTTGTGGCTACAATCAGAGCTCTTAAGTACAACGGTGGCGTACCAAAAACAGACCTTACCACTGAAAATCTTGATGCTTTAAAGAAGGGTATTGTAAACCTTGAAAAGCATATTGAGAATCTACAAAAATATAATGTACCTGTTGTAGTCACACTAAATTCATTTATTACAGATTCTGAGGCTGAGACAAACTTTGTAAAAGAATTTTGTGAGTCTAGAGGCTGTGAATTTGCTATTTCTGAAGTTTGGGAAAAGGGTGGCCAAGGTGGCGTAGAGCTTGCCAAGAAGGTGCTTGATGTTCTTGAAAATAAAGAAAGCAACTTTAAGCCATTATATGAGGATGAGCTTTCTCTTAAGGATAAGATTTCGAAGGTTGCAACAGAAATCTATGGTGCAAAAGATGTTTCTTATTCAGCAGCAGCTGAAAGAGAATTAAAGCGTATTACTGATCTTGGTATGGGTAACTTCCCTGTTTGTATGGCAAAGACACAGTATTCACTTTCTGATGATCCTACAAAGCTAGGTAGACCAGAAGGCTTTACTCTTAACGTAAGAGAAGTATATGCTTCTGCTGGTGCAGGTTTTGTAGTTGCTGTAACTGGTAGTATAATGACTATGCCAGGTTTACCAAAACAACCTGCCGCTAACAATATAGACGTAACTGATGATGGAGTTATAACAGGACTTTTCTAAAATGAATTGTAAAAAATGTGGAGCTGAAATTGAAAATGGTTTAATGTACTGCCCAAAATGTGGGGAGTCTATTCAGCTTGTGCCAGATTACAATGTTTTGGAAGAGGAGCTTCTCTCAAAGGTCGTCGAAGACAAAAACAAAAATAAGGATGATAAATTTGCTACTGGAGTATACAAATATACCGAAAAAACAGAAGTAGTTACTCCAGTAGACACATCTTCAAAGTCTAATGCCACTAGTTATGAACCGAAGATTTTCACTAAGAAGATATGCATCCTTTTATTCACAGCAATTATTGCAGTAGCTATCATATCAGCACTAGTGATTATTCCATATGTTGGCAATCATTCTTACGATAGTGTAATGAATATGGCTGTTGATGCTGAGAACAATGCCGAATATGCAAAAGCGCTAGGCTATTATGAAGAAGCTTATGAATTAGATGATAGTTCCTATGAAGTAATCTATGGACTTGGCAGAATGTACTATAGAGTCAAGGATTATGAAAACGCAATTATCTACTTGAAGGAAGCGCTTATAATAGACCCTGAAAATAAAAAAATATATACATATTTGCTTAATTCATTAAGTGCAATAGATGATTCAGATAGTATATATGATTTGGCGCAAAGTGCTCCAAATGATGAAATTAAGGAGTTGATTAGTGCTTATATTATGATGCCACCTTCATTTAGTTATGAAGCAGGTGAATATGACAAGGATTTTTTACTTCAACTGACAGTTAATGGAGATTATCAGATTTTCTATACTGTTAATGGTAAAAACCCAACTACATCTGGAAAGCTTTACTCTAAGCCTATTCAGATAACAGAAGGAACTACAGTAGTAAAAGCAGTAACTCAAAATAGTTCGGGAGAATATTCAGATGTTGCTACAGCAGAATATACAGTTACCTATAAGCAATTAGGACTTCCTGTTGTGACACCAACAGATGGTGTTTATACTCAAAAGGTGATGATTTCTGTTGAAGTCCCAGAAGGCTGTAAGGCTTATTATACCTGGGATGGTACTAGTCCTGTTAGAAATGGAATTCAATACACTGAACCATTCCCAATAATCGAAGGTACCAGTGTATTATCGGTAGTTTTAGTTGATGAAGATGGTAATGTTAGTCCTACCTACCATGGTAACTATATTTACCAGCCTTAAATTTAACAAATATTTCACACTTAAAACTCTTTTTAAACATATTTGATTAGTATCATAACAATATCTCAATAAGAGATACATTTTTCATAACATTATTCTCCCTTTTAAAGACACGTCACCGCAGGCGTGTCTTTTTATTTGTACTTGTTAGTGGTTGTTTAAATCACTTAAATGGGCTAAAATAGATTACATGAATGTTAAAATTCTATGTGTTGGCAAAATTAAAGAAAAGTTTTATAGGGATGCTATTCTAGAGTATTCAAAAAGGCTATCAAAATATTGTTCTCTTGAAATCGTTGAGGTTAATGATGAAAAGACATCTGAGAACTCAACGGAAAACGAAATCAATATTATTAAGGATAAAGAGGGAGAAAGAATCTTAAAGCATATCAAGGATAAGGATTATGCTATTGCTTTGGCAATTCAAGGGAAGCAACAGGATTCAGTTGCTTTTTCTAAATACATTGAGAATTTAGGCATTACAGGTAACAGCTCAATATGCTTTGTTATAGGCGGTTCACTAGGACTGTCAGATGCTGTTATGGGACGTTGTAATGCTTCGATATCTTTCTCTAAAATGACTTTTCCACATCAGCTGATGAGAGTAATTCTATTAGAACAAATCTATAGAGCTATGCGTATTATGAATAATGAGCCATATCATAAATAGTAGTAAAAAGGGGTGTATATCAAATGAGAATGTACGATTTGATTGAAAAGAAGAAAATGGGGGAGGCTCTAACAACAGAGGAAATATACCATATTGTAAATGGTTACACACATGATGAGATACCTGATTATCAGATGTCTGCACTTTTGATGGCTATTTACTTTAAGGGTATGGATGTTAGAGAGCGTTATGATCTTACAATGGCAATGAGAGATTCTGGTGATATTCTTGATCTTTCATCTATAGATGGCGTAAAGATTGACAAGCATTCTACTGGTGGCGTAGGAGACAAGGTTACACTTGTACTTGGTCCAATCATTGCTTCAATTGGTGTTCCTGTTGCAAAGATGTCTGGTAGAGGATTAGGCCACACTGGTGGAACAATTGATAAGCTTGAAGCTTTCCCTGGTTTTAATGCAGCGCTTTCAGAGGAGCAATTTATTAGTCAGGTTAATGATATTAAAATTGCAGTAACTGGACAGTCAAAAAATCTTGCACCAGCAGACAAAAAGCTTTATGCCCTAAGAGATGTTACAGCTACTGTAGATGAGATTTCTCTTATTACAGGTTCTATTATGTCCAAAAAGCTTGCAGCTGGTACTGATGCTATTGTTTTAGATGTAACTGTTGGCGATGGTGCATTTATGAAGAATAAGGAATCAGCACTTGAGCTTGCTAAGTCAATGGTAGATATTGGTAAGCGAGCTAATAAAAAGATTGCTGCAGTTCTTACTAATATGGATGAACCACTTGGCTTTGCAGTTGGAAATAACCTTGAAGTTATTGAGGCTATTAATGCTTTAAATGGCAATGGACCTGAGGACTTAATGGAAGTTGTTTATGAGCTTGGTTCTCAGATGATAGTTTTCTCTGAAATCGAATCAGATAAAAAGAAAGCTAGAGCACTTATGGAAGAGGCTGTTGCAAACGGCAAGGCCTTTGAGAAGTTCATTGAATTTATCGAGGCTCAGGGTGGAGATGCTACTTATGCTAAGGATATAAGTAAATTTGTTCCTGCAAAATACGTTATTCCTGTAGAGGCAGAATGTGACGGTTATGTACATGCACTTAAGGCTGAAACATTTGGTCTTGCATCAATGTCTCTTGGTGGAGGACGTGAGACTTTTGAAGATGTAATAGATATGTCAGTTGGTATCGTCCTAAACAAGAAGGTTGGCGATGTAGTTAAAAAGGGTGAGCCTATAGCTTATGTTCACGCAAATGATGAAGCTAAGGCCAAGCATGCAATCGAAATGATTAAGGGTGCAACTGAAATTTCTAGCGATAAATGTGACCACATGAAATTAATTATTGATATTGTTGAATAAAATGAGTGATTTTTCTTTAAGTATTAGTATTCCTGCAGAGCATACGGGCAATATATTTGGCCAATTTGATAAAAATATTAAGGCCATTGAAAAAGGAATGAATATATCGTTTATTCCAAGGGATGACTCCATCAAGGTGATAGGAGATAAAGCTCATGTAGAGCATGGAATTATCATTATTGATGAGCTTTTATCCCTTTCAAAAAAGGGCAATATTATTACTACACAGGATGTTAATTATATTATGTCATTAGAACAGGAAAAAATCGAAAGCCATGATGTTTCTGAGGCTAGAGGCGAGATAATTTGTCATACTACTACAGGTAAGCCTGTAGCCCCAAAGACACTTGGACAAAAGAAATATGTGGATGCAATCACCAATAATATGATTGTATTCGGAGTTGGCCCGGCTGGTACAGGTAAAACATATCTTGCAATGGCCAAGGCTATTACAGCATTCAAAAATGAAGAGGTTTCCAGAATTATCCTTACACGTCCAGCCATAGAGGCTGGGGAGAAGCTTGGCTTTTTGCCTGGAGACTTACAAAGTAAGGTGGATCCATATCTTAGACCATTATATGATGCTTTGTACCAAATAATGGGAGCAGAGGCATTTCAAAGGAATATGGAAAAAGGCCTTATTGAAGTAGCTCCTCTTGCTTATATGAGAGGACGTACTTTAGATAATGCATTTATTATTTTGGATGAGGCGCAGAATACAACACCTGCCCAAATGAAGATGTTTCTTACAAGAATTGGTTTTGGTTCAAAAGCTGTAATAACTGGTGATAAAACACAAAAGGACTTGCCAACCGGTGTTAAATCTGGTTTAGACGACGCTATGAGCGTGTTGAAGAATATTGATGATATTAAGATTTGCAATTTAGACTCAAAGGATGTTGTAAGACATCCATTGGTTCAGAAGATAGTTAATGCCTACGAGGTGCACGACAAAAAATTAGAAAGCAAAAAAAGGACAAAATGATGAGACAAACTGATCGATTTTCAGCCATGAGAACTTTTTATGCTATTTTGATTGCACTTATTTTTATAGGGGCGAACACCTTGCTTTGCTCAATCGCTTCTGTACTTATGGACAAATACATTTGTATAATTGCAATCAACATATGCTTCTTCTGTCTGTTTTTGTTATTAATCATACGACGAAGATTAGAAAATAAGCTGCCTGAATTTAATTATATTTCCTACAGCAAGATAGCTATTGTTATTATAATTAATTGGACTTTAACTATTTTATTCGGTACATTTTTAACTGATTTTTTTGCACCGATGATAGTTTTGCCTATTATAGCAAGTTCGGTGTTTGATGATAGCCTTTCAAATGTTTTCAGTCTTTATTTGGTTATTATTACATCGCTTTGCTTTAATTACAACGGCTATATGATTTTATGCTATGTGACAATGATTCTTTTTGGAAATATGATTACAGGTTTTTTAAGAAGAAGTGAGAATCTTCAAAAGCTGTATTCATTAATTTTATTGTTTGCGATTACCACACTCATTTCAGTAATTTTTTATTATTTTAATTATCTTGAGCTTAACCTATCAATACTGATGTATGGACTTAGCGCCGGAATAGCAGCTTGTATTATTACGGTTTGCGCATTACCTATTTTGGGATTTATGGTTGTTAAAGAGCAACAGGTTATATATGATGCTTTTTTGGACCCAGATTATTCCTTATGCAATGAAATTCGTAAATTTTCCTTTATAGAATATCAGCATGCCAAAAGGATTTCTTCATTATCAAGAAAATGCGCCAAAGCAATTAATGCAAACGACGGCTTAGCAGCTTGTGGAGCTTTTTACTATCGACTTGGAAAAATAGAAGGCGAACCAATGATTGACAATGCCATTCGTATAGCTAACAATCATTGCTTTCCTAAAGATGTAATCCAGATTATGTCAGAATATGGAGGAATCGTTTCCCTTCCAAGTACAAAGGAATCGGCTATAGTACACATGGTAGATTCCGTTGTTACGAAGGTAGAATTGTTTGACTCAGATTCAATGAGCAGCTCGTGGAACCAAAACATGGTGATTTATCAGACCATAAATGAGCTTTCTCAGAAGGGCTTTTATGACAACTCCGGGCTTACTATGAATCAATTTTTAGTGATAAGAGAAATATTAGCAAATGAGGATATTTTAGCATGACAATATATTTTGAAAGCGAATGTGAAGTCGACTTTGATTTTGATTATGAAAAGGTTGCAAAAGATGTAATTAATACTGCTATTGAACATATGAATTTTCCATTTGAAACCGAGGTGAGTGTTACACTTACTGATGATGACGGTATTCATGCTATTAACAAGGAGTTTAGGCAGATTGATTCACCTACGGATGTTCTATCATTTCCAATGATTGAATATAAAGAAGCTGGAGATTTTTCTGAAATAGAAGAAAATGATGATTTATTTAATCCAGAATCAGGAGAAGTTATTCTTGGAGATATCGTTTTGAATGTTCCTAGAATTTATAAGCAAGCAGAAGAATATGGACATTCTAATCTTAGAGAATATGCTTTTCTAATAGCCCATAGTATGTTACATTTATTTGGGTTTGATCACATGACAGAAGAAGAAGCTTCCGTCATGGAACAAAAACAAAGAGAAATATTAGATATTCTAAATATTTCTCGAGAATAAAGAAAAGGAGAAGCTAATCTATGAAAAAACAATTGGTATCCGCAATGCTTGTACTTTCTATGGCCATTTCACTTATTGGCTGTGGTAAGAAGGATGCAGAAGAAGACGTGGCAGAAATTAGTACAATTGAACCAGAGGAGGAAGTGGAAGCCGTTGATGATTCTGTTGCTTTTTGGGATCAGACCTCTGAGGATGGAAGAGTACGTAGTTATTTAACTGGAGATTGGGTAGACGCCAACTATGGCAGACAGCGCCCTGTTGCAGTTATGATTGAAAATACAAAAGCATGTTTACCACAATATGGTATCGGGAATGCTGGTGTTATTTATGAGTGCGTAGTTGAAGGTGGTATCACACGTATGATGGCTATTTTCGATGATTACTCTGGACTTGATCAAATTGGTAACATCAGAAGCTCTCGTCCATATTATGTATATTTTGCAAGTGAATATGATGCTATTTACATGCATGCAGGTGGTAACCCAGCAGCTTTTGAGCTTATTGATGACAAGAATCTTGTAGATAACCTTAATGCTTTAACTCTTGAAGGTAAGAAGGGCTCTAGTACATCTTATCGTACTGGAAAGTCTGAGCATACTTTATATACTAATTCAGATGGTATTGATATTGGTATTAAGAAGCTTGGTTATGATACTACACTTCCTTCAAATTACGAGCCTCACTTTAAGTTTGCTGAAGATGGCAACACTCTTGAATCAGGAAAGGATTGCCAGGCAATTCAGCTTTATTACTACACAAATAAGCCATATTGGATTTATAACGAAGACGATGGCTTATATTACAGATATGAGTTCAATCAGAAGCAGGTAGATGCTGTTTCAGGACAGCAGCTTACTGCTAAAAACATCATTATTCAAAATGTTGATTGGTGGACATATGAAGGTTCTCAGTATTTAGGATATCTTCTTTCATACAATACTGGTACAGGCAAGTTTATTTCAAATGGTAAGATGATTGATATTGTATGGTCTAAGGATGGCGATACAGATGTTACTCATTACTATGATTTAAACACTGGTGAAGAAATTCAGCTTAATGTTGGTACAACATGGATTCAGGCTTGTCAGAAGGAATACACTGATGAGACAGTTTACTACGAGAATAAATCAGATTTTAGTAAGGCAAAATAGTTAGTTTATGACAAAAAGAAACAGAAGAAGCGATGCCAGTTTCTTAATGCAGGGTAGCATCCTTGCAATAGCTTCAATAATTAGCCGTGTAGTGGGACTCATTTATAGAATCCCACTACAGGCAACTATTGGAGATATAGGAAATGATTATTATGGTACCGCTTACGAAATTTATAACATAATATTACTTATATCATCATATAGCATTCCTCTTGCAGTATCAAAGCTAGTATCTGCAAGAATGGCGAAGGGGCACGTCAAGGACGCAAACAAAGTATTGCACGGCGCCCTTCTTTTTGCGTTTATCAGTGGTGGAATTGCTTCCTTAATAGTTTTCTTTGGAGCAGAATTTTTCACAGGAACATTGCTTAAGACACCTTTATCTGCTATAGCACTTAAGGTACTTGCTCCTACATTGCTGGTTGTAGCTATACTTGGCGTATTTAGAGGCTTTTTCCAAGGTCTTGGAACTATGATTCCTAGCGCTATTTCTCAGATAGGAGAGCAGATTGTAAACGCTATTGTATCTGTAGTAGCTGCAAATATATTATTTAGCTATGGTAAAAAGGTCGGCGGAGTATTAGGCGATGTTAAGGGATATTCAGCAGCTTTCGGCGCAGCTGGTGGTACTCTTGGAACATCAACCGGTGCAGGCTTTGCTCTTATTTTTATCCTTTTTATATTTTTTGCATTTAGTAAATCTTTTAAGAGTATGCAAAAAAAGGATTTACATAAGCATTATGAAACCTATGGAGATATCCTTCCTATTTTAATTATGACTATAATACCGGTACTTCTCAGTACTACGGTTTACAATATCAGCTCTATTATTGATCAGGGTATATACAAAAATCTTGCATTACTTCAGGGCTATGAGGCTTCTGTAACATCCAAATCATGGGGTGTATTTACAGGTAAATATAAAGTCCTTATTAACGTGCCTTTATCAATTGCATCTGCTATGGCCGCATCGACTGTGCCAAGCCTTACAGCTGCCTTCAATTCCAAGGATTCAAAGCTTGTAAGAAAGCAGATTAACATGGCTAATCGCTTTGTTATGATTATAGCTTTTCCATGTGCGGTAGGAATTATGGTACTTGCATCACCTATTCTTCAGTTGTTATTTAACGATACTGAAAAATCTTCAGCAATGATGCTTATGATTGGTGGATGTTCAGTTGTTTTTTATTCTTTATCAACTCTATCAAATGGAATTTTACAGGGTATAGATAAAATGACAATTCCTGTTAAGAATGCATTAATTGCGCTAGTTGCACATGTAGTTCTTCTATTTGTTCTTATGGAAGTATTTCATTTGCATATCTATGCAGTAATTATTGCTAATGCCTTTTATGCCTTGATGATGTGTTTCCTTAATCAATCAGCTGTTCTTAAGTTTTCTGGAGCATCTATAGACATAAGAAGAGTCGTTTTAGCACCACTTGAAGCATCGTGCATTATGGGTGTTATTGCATATCTTATGTATCATATGTTTGATGCACTTTTTGTTATGATTACTTCAGAACGAATTGCTAATTTATTTGCATGTATAATTGCTATTTTAATTGCTATTATAGTTTATTTTATAGCCTTGTTTTTGTTTAGAGGTGTAGACGAGGAGACATTACTTAAATTCCCAGGTGGAAGAAAACTTTGTGATTTAGCATATAGCTTACATTTATTGAGGTAGTTCTATGAATACAGATGAGAAGATTTATGACGTTTGTATAGTTGGAGCTGGTTTTTCTGGACTTGTTCTTGCAATTAAGCTTGCAAGAGCAGGTCTTTTGGTCTGTTTAACAGATTTAAATCGTCTGGTTGGAAGAAAAATTCTTTCTACTGGAAATGGTCGCTGTAACTTTACAAACAGTAGAATGGGTAATGAATATTATTACAGTAATTCCGATTTATCATTTATTGGTGATAACCACGAGCAGGTAAGAGCTTTTATTAGAGAGCTTGGAGTTTTTGATAAAGATTTAGACGGTTATTTTTACCCATATACTAATCAGGCCAAAACTATTAGAGAAGCGTTGGAAAATGAAATAAATTCATTAAATATAGATGTTTATTTAGATAATAGGGTTACAGATATTTCTTTTGAAAACGTATATACGATAACAACTAACCGTACTGTTATTACATCAAAAAAGGTATGTGTTGCCTGTGGCGGATTGTCAGCTGCAACTCTTGGTTCTTCAAAATTAGGATATAAAACCGCAAACAAATTTGGGATGAAAACAACTAAGCTTGCTCCTGCATTAGTTGGAATTACCTCTAATGAAATCTGCCTTAAGGAATTAGCAGGAGTTAGAGCTTCGGGTAAGGTTTATTACAAGGATTATTCCTGTGAGGGAGAAATTCAATTTAACAAGGATGGGATTTCTGGATATCCTGTAATGTGTATAAGCCGTTTTATCGGTTTCGATGAGTTAGATAAGCATTTATCGGATATACGAATTGATTTTATTCCTTATCTTGATAATGAACAGCTAACAAAAGAAATAACTAATAGATTTCAAAAGAATCCATCAAAATCAATTTTAAATTGCCTGGTGGGACTTTGTAATGAAAAGGTTATTGAGCAGGTGGTAAGTCTTTCAAGAATATATGGAGACACTCTTGTAGCCAAGCTAGATGAGCAGGATATAGAGACTCTTGTATATAACTTTAAGGTGTTTACCATTTCCATTAAAGGAACAAAGGGCTTTGACAGCTCTCAAGTTACAGCAGGAGGTGTTGATTTATCAGGTGTTAATACTGACACCATGGAATCAATTAATAGACCTGGCCTATATTTTATAGGTGAAGTTTTAGATGTTGATGGTATATGCGGCGGATACAATCTCACCTGGGCCTATACTTCAGCTGATGCCGCAGCAAATGATTTGATTAAGGTGATTAAATGATAAAGTTAGACCAGATTAAACTAAATGTAAATGATGATGAAGCTTTGCTTAAAAGTATTATTGCCCGTAAGCTTAAGATAAATCCTAACGCAATTAAGGATTATTCTATTATTAAAAAATCCATTGATGCTAGAAAAAAGCCTGATATTTTTTATGTATTTTCAATAGCTGTTTCCCTTTCTAGTGAGGATGAAAAAAGAATTCTTGCAAAAGCTAAAAAGGATAATAACATCAATGCGTATAAGCCTATCGTATATACGATACCTAAATTAACAAAGGCCAACAGCTCACCAATTGTAATTGGAGCAGGCCCTGCAGGATTATTTGCAGCATATATTTTAGCATTGAATAATATGCATCCTATTATCCTCGAACGAGGTAAGAAGGTTGATGAAAGAACAAATGATATCCTTAAATTTTGGGAGACGGGAGTTCTTGATACTGCTTCTAATGTACAGTTTGGAGAAGGTGGTGCCGGTACCTTTTCTGATGGCAAGCTAAATACTTTAGTTAATGACAAGCTTGGCAGAAACAAATTTGTATTAGAAACTTTTGTTAAATTTGGTGCACCATCAAATATACTATATGATTACAAGCCTCATATTGGTACAGATATTTTAAAAACTGTTATTGCTAATATGCGAGATGAAATAATAGCCCTTGGCGGTGAATTCCATTTCAATACTAAAGCTCAGGATTTTATCATTGAAAATAATCATATTATCGGTGTAAACGCAAATGATAAAAAATATTTTAGCGACACAGTTATACTTGCAATTGGACATAGTGCTCGTGACACTTTTAAAAAGCTACATGATTTAGATATAAACATGGAGGCTAAGGATTTTGCAGTAGGTTTTAGAATTGAACATCCTCAAGAAATGATTTCTTATAGCATGTACGATAAAGCTTATTCAAAGCTTGAGCCTGCACCATATAAGCTTGCTGCCAATTTGGATAACGGCAGAGGAGTATATTCTTTTTGTATGTGCCCTGGTGGTTTTGTAGTTAATTCATCATCAGAGGAAAACAGATTGGTTGTTAATGGCATGAGCTATTCCAAGCGTGATAGTAAAAACGCAAATAGCGCAATTGTAGTTTCAGTTGGAGAGAAGGAATTTGATAAATCAAATCCTTTATCTGGTATTGCATATCAAAGGGCTATCGAAGAAGCAGCCTTTAAAGCAGGAAATGGTTTAATTCCACAACAGCTTTTAGGGGATTTTAAAAATAAAAAATTAAGCACCTCATATGGAGCTTTTTCTTCGGAGACAAAAGGGAAAACATCATTTGGAATGCTTTCTGATATATTTTCTCAAGATATTTATCAGTCTTTTATTGACGGGATGGGTATCTTTGGGTCTAAAATAAAAGGGTTCGATAGAGATGATGCAATACTTAGTGGTATAGAAAGTAGAACATCTTCTCCAGTTAGAATCAACAGAAATGAATTATTTCAATCAAACGTAGCAGGTCTTTATCCTTGTGGTGAAGGGGCGGGCTACGCCGGTGGAATAACATCTGCTGCAATGGACGGTATCAAGGTTGCAGAGGCAGTTATTTCAAACTTAAATTTATAGGATAGGTGGTAGAATCGTGGCAGAATACACTCCAATGATGCAGGAGTATCTTAAGACAAAATCAGAATATGAGGATTGCATTTTATTTTATCGATTAGGGGATTTTTATGAGATGTTTTTTGAGGATGCAAAAACTGCATCCAAGGAATTAGAGCTTACACTTACTGGAAAATCCTGTGGTGCAGATGAAAAGGCCCCTATGTGTGGTGTTCCTTTCCATGCTGCAGATACATATATCAACAGACTTGTTGCAAGGGGCTATAAGGTTGCCATTTGCGAGCAAGTTGAGGATCCAAAGGAAGCTAAGGGCTTAGTTAAACGTGAGGTTATCAGGGTTGTTACACCTGGTACTAATATTGACCAGCTTGCCCTTGAAGAAGGCAGCAATAATTACATTATGTCTTTAGTTTATAACAAAGGCGTTTTTGGTATTGCTTCCTGCGATGTCTCTACTGCAGATTTCTTTTTAACAGAAGTTAATAGCACAAGAAAGCTTACTGACGAGCTATTTAGATTTAATCCAGCAGAAATTATTTATCACAAATCACTTTATGAATCAGGAATTGACATTACAGATTTGGCTGAAAAGCTTGAAAGCTCCCTATCTCAGCTTGATGAGTCATACTTTGATGATGTATTAAGTACTAGAGAGCTTTTGAATCATTTTAAGGCTCATTCTCTTGAAGGCCTTGGCCTTATAGATTTTCCTGTTGGAAAGAATGCGGCTGGTTCGCTATTAATTTATCTTAAGGAGACTCAAAAATCAGAGCTTACACATCTTACTCATATTACCCCTTACACAGATGGTAAGTTTATGCTTATAGACAGCTCCACAAGAAGAAATCTGGAGCTTACAGAAACAATGCGAGATAAGCAAAAGCGTGGTTCGTTACTTTGGGTTCTTGATAAAACAAAAACGGCAATGGGAGCAAGACAGCTAAAAAGCTTCATAGAGCAGCCTCTTGTTTCTGTTGATGAAATTATTAGGAGACAGGATGCAATAGAAGAGATTAATAACTCATTAATCGATAGAGAAGAGCTTAGAGAATATCTATCATCTGTCTACGATTTAGAACGACTTATTACAAAAATTACTTACCAATCAGCTAATCCTAGAGATTTAATTGCATTTAAGCAATCTATTGGAATGCTTTCACCTATAAAAGCATTACTTGATGGTTTTCATTCTCATCTAATTAACGACCTGAATGCCAATATAGATGATCTTAAGGATTTATTTGTTCTTATTGATTCTGCTATAGCAGAAGAGCCACCTATTTCATCTAGAGATGGAGATATTATCAAAACTGGCTACAACGAAGAGGTTGATAGGCTTCGCGCTGCTAAAATAGATGGAAAAAAATGGCTTGCTGATTTGGAAGCTAAAGAGCGAGAGAAAACAGGAATAAAAAATCTTAAAATAAAGTTTAATAAGGTATTTGGATTTTATCTTGAGGTTACAAATTCATATAAGGATTTGGTTCCTGATTACTATGTTAGAAAACAAACCTTAGCAAATGCTGAGAGATATTACACTCCAGAATTAAAGGAGCTTGAGGATAGTATTTTAGGAGCTGAGGATAGGCTTAACACTATCGAATATGAATTTTTTAAATCAGTTAGAGATACAATAGCTGGGGAGGTAGATAGAATTCAGATTAGTGCTAAAGCGATTGCTACCTTAGATGCTATTATTTCACTTGCTGTTGTTTCAGAGAAAAATCATTATGTAAAACCGGTTATTAATAATCGTGGCGTTATTGATATTAAAGAAGGTCGACATCCTGTTGTAGAGCAGATGATAAATGCTGACCAGTTTATTTCGAATGATTGCTATCTTGATTTAGATACAAATACTATTGCTATTATTACTGGACCAAACATGGCTGGTAAATCTACCTACATGAGACAGGTTGCACTTATTGTATTAATGGCACAAATAGGAAGCTTCGTTCCAGCAAGTGAAGCAACTATCGGTGTAGTAGATAGAATATTTACAAGAGTCGGGGCATCAGATGATTTATCTACAGGCCAATCTACATTTATGGTAGAGATGAATGAGGTGGCAAACATTCTTAATAATGCTACCAGCAAATCTTTATTAATTTTGGATGAAATTGGTCGTGGTACATCTACCTATGATGGTCTTTCAATAGCCTGGGCAGTGGTTGAACATATTGCATATAATATAGGCGCTAAATCTTTGTTTGCTACTCATTATCACGAGCTTACAGAGCTTGAGGGACAGTTAAAGGGAGTTCATAATTACTGCATAGCTGTACAGGAATTAGGTGAGGATATTATTTTCCTTCGTAAAATTATTCCCGGCGGCGCAGATCAAAGCTATGGTATTCAGGTTGCCAGACTGGCAGGGCTACCTGAGGAGGTGTTATCTAGAGCGCGGACGATTGTTAATTCACTTAATGAGAATGACATTGCTGCTGTTTCAGATAAAATTGCTTTACAGGAGAAGATGGAAGAAAAGCTTCAGTCCTTAGAAGGTATATCTATTTCTGAAGATGACGCTAGTATTATTTCCGATATTAAGAATTTGGATGTAACCAAAATCACTCCACTTGAAGCAATGAACATATTGTATGAGTTGCATAATAGGGTTAATGAATAATGGGAAAAATTAATTTACTAAGCCAGGAAACAATTGACAAGATCGCAGCAGGAGAGGTGGTAGAACGCCCTGCTTCTGTTGCAAAGGAGCTTATAGAAAACAGTATTGATGCAGGAGCTACCGCTATATCTGTAGAGATAAAGGGTGGCGGAATTGAGTATCTTAGAATTACAGATAATGGTTCTGGTATTGAAAAGGACCAGATTCAAATTGCATTTTTAAGACATTCTACCAGTAAAATAGCTGATGCCTCAGATTTAGCTTCAGTTCGTTCACTTGGATTTAGAGGTGAAGCTCTTTCAAGCATATCAGCTGTTTCGAAGGTAGAGCTTATCACCAAAACAAAGGATTCACTTCTTGGTGCCAGTTATGTAATAGAAGGTGCTAAGGAGATTTCACTTACAGATATCGGGGCACCAAATGGCACTACATTTATTGTAAGACAATTATTTTTTAATACACCGGCTAGAAAGAAATTCTTAAAATCAGAGAGTACAGAAGGCAGCTATGTATTTGATGTAGTAGAACATTTGGCTCTTTCTCATCCAGAAATCTCATTTAAATTTCTTTTAAACGGTAAGGAAAAGCTTATGACTTCTGGAAATGGCAGCTTGTCTGATACCATTTATCAGATTTATGGGCGTCAAATTGCAGCTAACGTGCTTGACATTGATTATGAAGATGATAAAGTGAAGCTTTCAGGCTTTATTGGTCAATCTGTAATAGCCCGTGGAAACAGGGCATTTGAACACTTCTTTGTAAATAATAGATACATAAAAAGTAATCATTTATCCAAGGCCTGCGAGGAAGGCTATTATGGATTTTTAATGGGGCATCAGTATCCGTTTTTTGTTATAAACATTGATTTTGATGCTGACGTTGTAGATGTAAATGTTCATCCTACAAAGCAGGAGGTCAGATTTGAGGATGAAGCATACATATTAGAACTGCTTACTAAGACTATAAACAATAGACTTAGAAAAAGAGAGGATGTACTTGAAGCTCATATAGATGAGCCAAAGCCTGTAAGTCATGCTACGCCAATGCAGATACTTCCCGAAGTGAAAGAAGAGTCTATAAGAAGTTCTACAGAATCTTCAGAGGAGACTGTAAAGCCTACAAGGGTTACAGAAGAATCAAAAGCAGTTACAATACATCAGGAAGTTAAGCCTGTAAAAATGCCTGAGCCTTTTGAAAGAGACAGATTAGAAAAAATAAAAGCTCAGGTTACAGCTCAGATTAGAAATGATACACCTTATGAAAAGAAATTTGCTGAACAAAACAGGGGTGGCGAAAAATATGAGCAAATCAGTTTTCTTCAGAAGGAGGCTATAAAGGAGCACAAGATTATAGGGCAGGTTTTTGATACCTATTGGATTATTGAATACGACAAAAATATGTATATCATAGATCAGCATGCAGCACATGAAAAAGTTCTTTTTGAAAAGACAATGGCTCGTCTCAAGAATAACGAAATGACTTCTCAAATGATTAGCCCGCCTGTAATCATATCTTTAGCTCCACAGGATGTACTTTTGTATGAAACATATCATGAAGCATTTGAAAAAATCGGTTTTCAGATAGCTTCTTTTGGAGGGAATGAAATAGCTATCAATGGTGTTCCAGGTAATATGCTTAACCTTGATCCTAAATCATTATTCATGGAAATCTTAGCTGATTGTGGCAATTATAAATCATCAGACTCCTTTGATATGATTGTAGAACGAGTTGCATCAATGTCATGCAAAGCGGCAGTAAAGGGAAACAATAAATTATCTCTTCCAGAAATTAAAACATTAGTAGATGATTTGCTTAAATTAGAAAATCCATATCATTGTCCTCACGGAAGACCTACTATGATATCTTTTTCTGAGTATGAGCTTGCAAAAAAGTTTAAAAGGATTGTCTAAATGAAAAATTTAGTTATATTAACAGGACCTACTGCTGTAGGAAAAACATCACTTTCTATTAATCTCGCCAAGGCTATAAATGGCGAGATTATTTCTGCTGATTCTATGCAGATTTACAAAAAAATGGATATCGGAACAGCAAAGGTGATGCCTGAAGAAATGGATGGGATTAAGCATTATCTTATAGATGTAATTGAGCCTACAGAAGATTTTCATGTAGTTAAGTTCAAGCAAATGGTAGAAGCTGCTATAGATGAAATATATGCAAAGGGTAAAATTCCTATTATTTGTGGTGGTACAGGCTTTTATATACAAGCTATTTTATATGATATAGATTTTACCGAAAATGAGATAGACAAAAACTATAGAAAATCACTTGAAGCTTTTGCGAAAGAAAAGGGTAACGAAGCCTTACATGAAAAGCTTAATGCTATTGATCCTGAGTCAGCAAAAGCTATTCCTGCAGCTAATGTTAAACGAGTTATTAGAGCGATTGAATACTTTGAACAGACGGGAGAGAAGTTTTCTGTTCATAATGCAACGCAAAAAGAAAAAAATAGTCCTTATAATTTCGCATATTTTGTACTGAATGATGATAGACAATTGTTGTATAATCGCATAGATGCAAGAGTTGATAAAATGATTGCAGATGGATTAGTAAGCGAGGTAAAGTCACTTCTTGCTTCTGGAGTAAGAAAGGGCATGACAGCTATGGACGGTATAGGCTATAAGGAGCTTTTGGATTATTTAGAAGGGGATGGTTCTCTTGATGATGCTATTTCTTTAATAAAGCAAAAGTCTAGAAATTATGCCAAACGACAGCTTACCTGGTTTAGAAGAGAAAAGGAAGTTATATGGTTAGATAAAACAGTTCTTAACTCAGATGATTTGTTACTTGATACTATATTATCTAATCTAAAAGAGAAAGGAATTATATAAAGTGTTTGATATTTATAAGGAATTTGGTATTTCAAAAGAAGTTTTTGATTACGGCAATGAAATAATAAAGAAGCTTGAGCCTAGATTTAAAGAGATTGATGACATTGCTGAATTTAATCAGCTTAAGGTGCTTAAGGCTATGCAGGACCATAAGGTTGCAGCTGAATGCTTTAACACATCTACAGGCTATGGTTATGATGACGTGGGTAGAGATACTCTTGAAAAGGTTTATGCTTCTGTATTTAAAGCAGAAGATGCTTTAGTTCGTCCTCAGATCACATGCGGAACACATGCACTTGCCCTTGCACTAATGAGCAACCTGCGCCCAGGAGATGAATTATTATCACCAGTTGGAAAGCCTTATGATACCTTGGAAGAGGTTATTGGAATTAGACCTTCTAATGGTTCTTTGGCTGAATATGGTATTACATACGCCCAGGTAGATTTACTTGATAATGGTGATTTCGATTTTGACGGCATTAAGGCAGCTATTAATGAAAAAACAAAGCTTGTTACAATTCAACGTTCTAAGGGATATGCTAACAGACCAACTCTTTCAGTAGAAAAAATTGGTGAACTGATTTCATTTATTAAGAATATTAAGCCTGATGTAATATGCATGGTTGACAATTGTTATGGTGAATTCGTAGAAAGAATAGAACCTACAGAGGTAGGCGCTGACATGTGTGTAGGTTCTCTTATTAAAAATCCAGGTGGCGGACTTGCTCCTATCGGAGGCTATATAGTCGGCACTAAGAAATGCGTTGAAAATGCAGCACATAGACTTACATCACCAGGCCTTGGTAAAGAGGTAGGTGCTTCTTTAGGTATTATGCAGTCCTTCTATCAGGGATTTTTCCTTGCTCCAACAGTTGTTGCAGGAGCTTTAAAGGGAGCTATTTTTGCAGCAAATGTTTATGAAAAGCTAGGTTTCCTTTGCATTCCTAATTCTACTGAGGAAAGATATGATATTATTCAGGCTGTTTCATTTAATAAGCCAGAAGGTCTTATTGCATTTTGTGAAGGTATTCAAGCGGCAGCACCAGTTGATTCTTATGTTACACCAGAGCCATGGGATATGCCAGGCTACGATAGCAAGGTTATAATGGCGGCAGGAGCTTTTGTTCAGGGCTCATCTATTGAGTTATCTGCAGATGGTCCACTTCGTCCACCATACACAGCATTTTTCCAAGGTGGTCTTACATGGAATCATGCTAAGCTTGGAATATTAAAGTCATTACAAAAACTAGTAGATGCTTGCCTTGTGAACATATCTTAACTGTGATAAAATTTGTTTGTCTGTGAGCAAAATACTTACGGCTAGTTTATATTTTACGGAGGGACGTCATGGCCAATTCATTTGGTATTGATATAGGAACACAAAACCTTAAGGTTTTCAGTGGTTCTAACAATCAAATTACAAATATTAAAAATACAATTGCTATCGTTAATAAGAATCAGATGTATTCTTATGGAGACAGCGCTTATTCTATGTATGAAAAAGCACCTGAAACAATAAAGGTATCATTCCCTATAATTTCAGGCGTTATTGCAGATTTTGATAATATGCAGACTCTTTTATTCCAGGTTCTTGAGAATGATCTTAAGGGCAAAATAAAGGGAAGCGATATTGTTGTAGCTGTTCCTACAGATATTACAGAGGTTGAGAAAAAAGCCTTTGCTGATTTATTTAGCAAATCTAAGAATAAGCCTCATTCAATACGTATTTGCGAAAAACCGATTGCATCTGCTATTGGATTAGGGTTAGATGTATCTGAGCCAACAGGTGTTATGGTTGTTGATTTAGGTGCTGATACAACAGAAATCTCTGTTATTTCCTTAGGCGGGCTTGTTCTTTCAGAGCTTCTTCCTTTTGGTGGTAATCAGATTGATGAATCTATTGTTACATACCTTAAGCGCAATTTTAATCTTGTTATTGGACAAAAGACAGCTAAGCAGCTAAAAGAAGAAATCGGTTCAGCAATAGAAGGTAGAGGAGAAAAGCTTACTGTTGTTGGACGTGATGTTGTAAGTGGTCTTCCAATCGAAATGGAAATTGAAAGTGATACAATATATAATGCCATAAAGGCAGATTTAGAGACCTTCTGCGCAAACGTTAAGCTTATTCTTGAAAAGGTTCCACCAGAGCTTGCCAAGGATATTGTACATTCAGGCATTTATCTTACAGGTGGTACATCTAAGCTTTTCCGTTTGACAGATTTATTTTCTGAGGTTACTAACATTAAGGTTAATTCATTTGAAGAACCTCAAGAATCTTGCGTCAGAGGTCTTGGTGCAGTTCTTTCAGACAGTAAATTCAAGGTTTACGGTTACAGTATGAAAAATAGAATTTTTAAATAATTAAGAGGTAATATGAGACAAAGAAAAGCGAGTGGTGGTATTCCAAGTAAATACTTACTCATGATTTTATCTATTGTTTGCATAATGCTCTTGTTCTTTAGTTATTCAACTGGCTTTACAGGCGGTCCAATAGAGTCATTAGCTAATCATATTTTTATCCCTATGCAAAAGGGCATTGATTATATTGGAAGTAGTATTGCTATATCTTCTGCAGACACAAAAACAAGAGAAGAGCTTGTAAAAGAAAACGAAGATTTAAGGGCACAGGTCGATGATTTAAATTCTACTATTAGCAGTATGGAGCTTAAAATCAAAGAATTAAATGAGCTTCAAGAATTGTACGAGCTTGATCAGACATACTACGATTATGAGACAACAGGAGCAAGAATAATAGGTAAAGGAACATCAAATTGGTTCAACACCTTTACCATTGATAAGGGTTCTAAGGACGGAATTGAAAAAAACATGAATGTCATTGCAGATGGCGGACTTGTGGGCATCGTTTCATCTGTCGGGGACTCGTATGCAGTTGTTAGAGCTATCATTGATGATACATCTAACGTTAGTGCAACTATTTCATCTACAGAGGATAATTGTATTGTATCCGGCTCTTTAGAGAATATGACAAGCGATAATCTTATTCTATTATCAAATCTTGATGATGAAGATGATAAGGTAGCAATCGGAGATGTTATTGTCACATCAAATATATCTGATAAATACTTACCAGGTTTAATGATTGGCTATGTATCTAGCGTTTCTTTAGATGAAAATGAGCTTACAAAATCTGGTACCGTTACACCAATAGTAGATTTCAAGCATCTTTCAGATGTACTTGTTATATTACAGCAAAAGGAGTCATATAAGGATGAGTGATATCAAACAACATATTAAAAAAATATTGATTATCGCCATCGTAATTTATGTGTCATTCCTTTTGCAGGTTAGTATATTTGGCAGGTTAAAACTTGGTGGAGTTACCCCAAATATCTTGATTTCGGTTGTTTCAACCTACGGCTTTATGAAGGGCAGAAGGCATGGAATTATTATAGGATTTTTTGCCGGATTATTGTTAGATATATTTTCAGGCAATATATTTGGCATGTATGCCCTAATTTATATGTATATCGGTTTTCTTAATGGCTTGTTCAGAAAACAGCTTTTTGGTGATGATTTAAGATTACCTATGATTTTAATTGGGACAAGCGATTTAATATATGGATTAGTTACATATTTAGTTTTATTTGCTATCAGATCTCAGTATGATTTTTACTTTTATTTAATGAATATCATTTTACCTGAGGTTGTTTATACAGTACTTGTATCCATCTTTGTTTATTACGTAATTCTTCATATAAACAATTGGGTAGAAAAATTAGAAAAGAAAGGTTCTGATAGAATTGGAAATTATTAAGGACTTTTTAACAAACCTATTTTCGTCACGTATTCGTGTAGTTTCAGTAGCAATGATTATATTTGCTACTGTTCTTGTATCACGTCTTTTTTATTTACAGATTATCAATGGTAGTGAATACCAGGATAACTATAATCTCAAACTAGAAAAAACTGAAACAATTCCAGCTACTAGAGGTAATATCTATGATAGAAATGGTAATTTGCTTGCTTATAATGAGCTTGTTTATGCTGTTACTATTCAGGATAACGGTACCTATAGCTCCAAGAAGGAGCGTAGTGAATCTCTCAATAAAGAAATTGGTCGTATAGTTACAAATCTTGAAAAGAACGGCGACAAAATTGACAACAATTTTGGTATTTTTATTGATTCATCAGGTCAATATCAGTTTTTAAGTTCTGGTAATGCTTTACAGCGATTTAGAGCAGACGTATTTGGGCGAAATAGCATAGATGATTTGGAATATAACGAAAAGCTTGGTTTTGATGAAGCCACGGCCACAGCTGACCAAATTATTGATTATCTACAGGGCGATAAAGTTTATAATATTTCACAGGATTACTCAAAGAAGCTAAGATATGAGATAATGATAGTTCGTTATAACATGGGACAGAACTCTTATCAGAAATATATTTCAACAGTAATAGCTTCAGATGTTTCTGATGAATCTGTTGCATTTATAAAGGAAAATATAAACGAGCTTACTGGTGTAGATGTTGAACAAAAATCTCTTAGACGCTATGTAGATAGTGAATATTTTGCTCATATTATTGGTTACACTGGTCAGATTTCTACATCTGAATACAAAGAGCTGTCTGCATCTGATGATAGTGTAGAAACAACAGATGTTGTTGGCAAATCAGGTATTGAAAAATACATGAACGATTATCTATCGGGTACTAAGGGTTACGAGACAATTTATGTAGATAGTGTCGGTAATACTATTGCAGAAGGAGAGTATAAGGCTTCTGAGTCTGGTAATGATGTTTATCTTTCAATAGATATGGATTTACAAAAGGCTGCGTATATTCTTCTGGAACAAGAAATAGCCGGAATTCTATATTCGAAGATTCAAAACATCAAGGAATCCAATATTAATTCATCTTCAGATGTAGTTGTTCCTATTTATGATGTTTACTATTCATTAATTAAAAATGGATTGATAGATATTAATGCCTTTTATGATACAAATGCTTCAGAAACAGAAAAGGCTGTTTTAGCTGCATATCAATCAAAAGAAAAAGAGGTTTTAGCTACCCTAAAGGCTCAACTTAAGAGCAATAATGAAGTTGTTTATAAAGATCTTCCAGAGGAATATCAGGCATATTCAACATATATTGTTACTAAACTAAAGAGCCTTGGAGTTTTTGATTCTAATGCTATAGACACAAGCTCTGATGTTCAAACAAGCTGGACGTCTGAGGAAATGGCTGTTAATAAATATTTGACATATGCCATTGAACAGAACTGGATAGATATCACAAAATATGAGTCAGAGGCAAAATATGCTGATACTGAAGAGCTTTATAATGATTTGATTGACTATACATTAGACTATCTTTCTACAGATAATGGTTTTGAAAGACTCGTCTACAAATATTTGTTATTAGATGATGGCATTACAGGAAATCAGCTTTGCCTGATATTATATGAACAGGGAATACTTTCAAAGGATGATGAAGATTATAGTGCGCTTTCATCAGGTCAGATAACAGCCTTCGATTTTATGAAAAAGAAGATTAAATCTCTTGAAATCACACCAGGTCAGCTTGCACTTGATCCTTGTTCTGGTTCAACGGTTATGCTTGATACAAAAACTGGTGAGATTCTTGCTATGGTTACATACCCTGGCTACGATAACAATAAACTAGCTAATTCAGTTGATGCTGATTATTATGCTTACCTTACAAACAGTGCAGCTAATCCTTTGTATAATTATGCAACGCAGCAGAGAACAGCTCCTGGTTCTACCTTCAAGATTGTCAGCTCTACAGCTGGTCTTGCAGAAGGTGTTATTACTACATCATCAGAAATCACTGACTTAGGCCAGTTTACAAAGGTATCTAACAACCCTAAATGTTGGATTTATCCAAGCAACCACGGAAGTATCAATGTTTCTGAAGCTATTAGGGATTCATGTAACTACTTCTTCTATGAAGTTGGCTGGAGGCTTTCAGGTGGTGATGGAGCATATGATGATGTTACTGGTATTAATAAAATTACAGAGTATGCTTCACTTTTTGGTTTAGATGAAACTACAGGAGTGGAAATAGAAGAAAATTCTCCTCATATAGCAACAGAATACCCTGTCATGGCAGCCATTGGACAGTCAGATAACAACTTTACCACTGTTGGTCTTGCCAGATATGCTACAGCTATTGCTAGCAGAGGTACTGTTTATAATCTAACTCTTCTTGATAGCGTAAGAGACTCAGATGGAAATGTATTAAAAGAGTATAAACCATCAGTTAGAAATCAGGTGGATGTACTTAATTCAGCAGAATGGGATGCGGTTCATTATGGTATGAGAATGGTTTGCGAATCCCTTTCATCCTTTAATGGTTTTTCTGTAGAGGTTGCAGGTAAGACTGGTACTGCTCAGCAGGTATCTAATAGACCTAACCACGCTTTGTTTATTGGATTTGCACCATATAATAATCCTGAAGTTTCCATTGCAACACGTATTGCCTATGGTTATACATCTCACAATGCAGCGGAAGTTTCTAAGGATATCCTGGCTTATTACTTCGGTGTTACTGAAACTGAGGATATATTAAATGGTGAAGCAAATATTGTTTCAAATTCAGAAAACGAATTTACTGATTAATATAATTGGAGATGAACTATGAGTAATGATGCAGTTGTTTTAAAAAGTAATAAATATGGATTAACTCTGCAATTAGATGGCACAATTCCTTTTGAAGAGCTGGTTCGTAAAGTTTGTGAGAAGTTCGCTGCCTCATCTGATTTTTTTGGTGAGACATCTATGATTCTCGAGACAATTGGTAGAGAGATTTCTGCAGAAGAGGGACTTGTTCTTATTCAGGCCATTGAGCTTAATTCTAAGATTAAAGTAATATTACTTAATGAAAATAATGAATTAAAAGACACAAAAATGCTTGGACAAATTGACAGATTCTATAAGGATGACATATTTGAAAATGCCAAGATTATTCGAGGAAGCGTAATAAAGGAAGACATATTAGAATCTGATTCGAGCCTTGTTATTTTAGGTGATGTTAAATCTAAGGCTTCTGTAAAGGCCAAGGGCAATATTATTATTTTTGGCTCTTTAGAGGGAAGCGCTTATGCAGGATATCCAGATAATACAGGATGTTATATTGTAGCAAACGAACTGAATTCTAAAAACATTCAGATTGGTACTGTAACAGGCGAGATAAATGTTCAGAAAAAATGGTCCATGAGAGTTCATCGCAAGGAAAATGAACCAATGGGTATTACAGTTTGGAATAAAGAATTACTTGCTGAACCATTATCTAGTGGATTACTTAAAAGGATAAAATAATGTTTCATAATTATAAATTTAAAAATCTAGATATTAAATTAATAATTTCGGTAATAGCCTTAACAATTATTGGTATTTTTGTAATCGGCAGTGCCAACGAGGCCAATCAACAAAAGCAGATTCTCGGAATGATCCTTGGAATTCTTGTAATGACAGGTATGGCTTTATTAGATTACGACTTTTTATTGCATTTTCACTGGTTATTTTACGCAGTTGTTATTGGATTGCTATTATCCGTATTATTATTTGGTGAAAAAACCGGTGGTGCGACACGTTGGATTGATGTAGGAATTAGGTTCCAGCCATCCGAGTTAGCTAAAATTTTGCTTATTCTGTTTTTCGCATGGTTTTTCATGATATATGAGGAAGATATAAATAAGCCTAAAATACTTGCATTAACCATTCTTTTATCTGCGATTCCGTTATTTTTAATAGAAAAAGAACCAGATTTATCCACTACAATTGTCACAATGATGATAATTTGTGTTATGATATTTGTAACAGGAGTTAGTTACAAATTAGTTAGTATTGTTTTAGGTGTATCAATTCCTTCTATCATTATTCTTCTTGTCTTAATTAGTCAGGAAGGACAGACGATCTTAGATGAATACCAGGGCATGCGTATTTTGGCATGGTTAAAGCCTGAAAAGTACCCATCTAGTTCATATCAACAACAGAACTCAATTATGGCAATCGGTTCAGGGCAGCTACTTGGTAAGGGTCTTGGCAACGAAGCCTTCGATTCTGTAAAGAACGGAAATTATATATCTGAACCACATACTGATTTTATCTTTGCTGTTGCGGGAGAAGAGTTAGGATTTGTTGGAACCGTATTAATCATCGGTTTAATTTTCTTTATTACTCTTGAAATACTCCTTATTGCCAAAAGAGCAAAGGATATTTCTGGCAAACTAATTTGTGTAGGAATGGCTACATTAATAGGCTTCCAAAGTTTTGTTAATATTTGTGTAGTTACAGGGCTTATGCCAAATACAGGTTTACCATTACCTTTTGTTAGTTATGGTTTGACATCCCTTGTCACTGTATATTTTGGTATCGGAATAGTGTTAAATGTTGGTCTTCAATCAAAAAATAATAACGGGAGGCTTTTTTAAATGAATATTGGATTAGTCGCACACGACTCTAAGAAAAAGCTAATGCAAAATTTCTGCATAGCGTATAGGGGAATTCTTAGCAAGAATGAGATTTTTGCTACTGGAACCACAGGCCGTTTAGTTGAAGAGGTAACTAATCTTAACGTCCATAAATATTTAGCTGGACACCTTGGCGGTACACAACAGCTAGGTGCTCAGATAGAACAAAATGAGATTGACTTAGTAATATTTTTAAGAGATCCACTTACAGTTAAATCTCATGAACCAGATGTTAATAGTATAGTTAGAATTTGTGATGCTAATAATATTCCTCTTGCTACTAATCTTGCAACTGCTGAATTACTTATTAAATCACTTGATAGAGGAGATCTTGAGTGGCGTGAAATGTATAAATAAAATAATCTCAGTTCTTCTTTGTGTGATTATGTGTCTTTCTATAGTAGGATGCAAATCCGAAACTGATTCTGTTGCCACATACAAAATGTTTGATACATCCTCAGTATATGGCATTACTCATAATGGGGCTTCATCTAATCTTGAGCTTTTTGCAAAGGATTTATGTGTAGCTGGTACAGATGATTTAGGTACTTCAGCTGTTCATTCTGAGGTTGCAGGGGCGGCAGGTGCATTTAATCTTAATGAACAGACTGTTGTATACGCACAAAAATTACACGAAAAAATGTATCCAGCATCCACCACCAAAATAATGACAGCCTATATTGCTTGTTTGTATGGTGATTTGGATGAGTTTTATACTGTAAGTGCCAATGCAACAAAGCAAGCCAGTGATTCATCTGTCATTAACCTTAAAGAAGGTGATGTAATATCACTTAGAGATTTATTATATGGCTTGATGCTTCGCTCTGGTAATGATGCAGCTATCGCTATTGCTGAGGGAATGTGTGGTGATGTAGATACATTTGTAGCAAAAATGAATGAAACTGCCAAATCTCTTGGCGCTACAAATACTAATTTTGTTACACCAAATGGTCTTCATGACGAAAATCATTACACTACAGTTTATGATATGTATCTCATTTTAAATGCTGCCATGAAAAATGAGACTTTTTATACTATCTTCACAGCAAGTAATTATACTGCATCTTATACAAGTGGTGGTGCCACTAAAACAGCTGAATGGAATACCACTAATCAGTACACTACTGGAAAGATAACAACTCCTAGCGGATTTACTATAATAGGCGGAAAGACTGGAACTACAGGTGCGGCGGGGTATTGCCTGGTCCTTCTTTCTGAGAACGAAGAGCATGAAAAGATAATATCAATAGTTTTTAATGCAGATTGTCGTTCAAACCTATATTTACTTATGAACGAAATATTAAGTAATTATTGTTCATAAATACTATTTAGGTTTTTATAGCGTTATGCTATGATAATTATAATAAATAATTTAAGGGAGGTATTTGGACATGGTGGAAATTATTTCAGGCGAAAAGGGTAAAGGCAAAACAAAATACTTACTAGACAAAGTTAACACTGATATTAAAAATGTTGACGGCTCAGTTGTGTACATCGATAAAAACAAAAAACACATGTATGAGCTAGATTCAAAGATTCGTTTGATTAACATGGGGGATTATCCAATCGAGTCTTCAGGTGAGTTCTTAGGTTTTCTAAGCGGTGTTTTATCACAAAATTCTGATATTCAAGAAGTATTCCTAGATAGCTTTTTAACAGTTTCGAACATCAATGATAACGAAGGTTTGTCCGACGCTATAGATAAGCTTGATGAAATTTGCAACATGTTTAGTGTAAAATTCGTATTATCTGTTAGCAAAAACGAAAAAGATTTACCAGAAAATGCGAAAGGAAAGATTATCGTATCTTTATAATAAATAAAATCTTAGGGCACGATAACGTGCCCTTAAATTATGTATATGAGAAATAGAAAAAATGACAAAGTAATTAAATATCCAAAGCAATACCATTTTTCCATTGGCTTTATTGTTATTGGTGTAATGTTCATTTATATGTTGTATCATTTATTTACGTTCGTTACCGCCGATAATATTACCATATATGAGGTTTCACAGGGTTCTATATCTAGCAATTTAGAATACAATGCATTAGCTATTAGAAAAGAACAGGTTATAACTGCTGATAGTAATGGAGATGTGCTTTATTTAGCTGAAAATTTTGGTAAGGTAGGTGCAAAGACTCAGGTTTACGCTCTTGATACGACAGGTGAAATCTTGTCCTCTATTGAAGCAAGTGCTGCTAATTCTGAAATCCAGCTGGATGAAGATGCTTACGCAAAGGTTCAATCTATTGTAAATAATTACATGATTGATTATAATCCAATTGAATTTAATAGAACCTATTCTTTTAAAAACGAATTAGAATCACAGGTTGAGCAATTATACACAGTATCTGCCATGGAATCCATGGGAGATTCTTTAACAAATGCAATTTCTTCAGGCTCATTTAATATCTATAACAGTCCTGTGCCTGGACTTGTAGTATATTCGATAGATGGCTTAGAGGATATTACTGTAGATAATTTTGCCTCTGATAGCTTTGATATCTCAAACTATTCAGCTGTGAATTTAAAGGCCCAGGAATCTGTTGTTGCAGGACAAGCTGTATACAAAGTTATTACATCAGATCACTGGAACCTTATTTTAGAAGTAGATAAGACACTTTATGATTCATTACAAGGTGAGAGCTATCTTAAGATAAAATTTTTAGAGGATGATGCAGAAACCTGGACTAACCTTGATTTTACAGAGAAAGCTGGCAAATATTATCTAATCTTATCACTAGATGATTCAATGGATCGTTATGCGGATTCAAGGTTTGTTCATGTTAAAATTATAAATAATAATATATCAGGGCTTAAGATTCCAAATTCATCTATCGTTGAAAAGGAATTTTACACCATTCCAAAGGACTATATGGTTCAAGGAAATAATGATGATTCTGCAGGTTTTCTACTTAAGTCCTCTGGTGGAAACGTAATAGTAAATCCCACTGTTTTTTATGAAACAGATGATTATTACTACATAGATAACGAATTGCTTCAAAGAGGAGACAGACTAGTAAAAGCCAATTCAAATGACGAGTATGTTGTGGGCGCCGATACAGGAAAATTAAAAGGCGTATACAATGTCAACAAGGGTTATGCTGTATTTAAACAAATAGAAATACTTTATCAAAATGATGATTATTCTATTATAAAAACTGGTACAAGCTATGGTATATCAATGTATGATCATATTGTATTACAGGGTGATGAGGTAGAAGAGAACACAATTATTAACTAAGGAGCTTTATATGAGACAGGAAGAATTAAGAAATAATCTTGAAGATGTAGAAAGAAGAGTTGCTGAGGCATGTAAAAGAGCAGGTCGTGATAGAAGCGAGGTAACGCTTATTGCTGTTAGCAAAACAAAGCCTGTAGAGGATTTAAAAGTTATTTATGATGCAGGAATAAGAGAATTTGGTGAAAACAAAGTTCAAGAATTAACTGGAAAGATTCCAGAAATGCCTGAAGATATTAATTGGCATCTTATTGGTCACTTACAGCGTAATAAGGTAAAATACATTGTAGATAAAGTAAAACTTATTCATTCTGTTGATAGCTATAGATTAGCTGAAGAAATTAATATTCAGGCTAAAAAGCGTGGAGTAACTGTTCCTATTCTTATTGAGGTTAATGTAGCTAATGAGGCTTCTAAATTTGGTGTTAAATATGAAGAGGCAAAGCAATTATGTGAAGAAATTTCACATCTTGACTGTGTACACATCGAAGGCTTAATGACAATAGCACCAAATGTTGTGGTTCCAGAAGAAAATAGAGCGAATTTTCACAAAATAAAGGATTTAGCTGTTGACATAGCAAAGGAAAACATTGATAATGTAGATATGAGAATTATATCTATGGGAATGACTAATGATTTTGAAGTTGCCATAGAGGAAGGTGCTACTCATGTTAGAGTTGGCACAGCTATTTTTGGAGAGCGAAACTATAATATATAGTGAAGGAGTAATGCTATGTTTGAAAGAATGTTAGATGCTATGCATCTTAGCGATGACTATGACGATTACGATGATGATGAATTATATGATGAAGAGGAAGAAAAATCCTTTTTTAACAAGTTTTCAAAGAATGATGATGACAGGCGACCAGCTTTAAACAAACCAGCTGATAGAGAGCCAAGGGCTGTTAAACCAGCACCAAAGATTACACCAATGAGAAATAAATCGAAAGGAACCGTTATGGAGGTTTGTGTTATTAAGCCATCTTCATTCGAGGATGCAAGAGAAATTTCCGAAACTTTATTAGCAGAAAGAACAGTACTTCTTAATATGAAAGGCTTAGATTTAGGAGTTGCTCAGCGTATCATAGATTTCACATGTGGTACTTGCTATGCTATAGATGGAAATCTTCAGCGCATCGAAGATTATATCTTCATTATTACACCTGCAGGAGTTGAGTTATCTGGTGATTTGGCAGGAATCGTAGATGCCTTTGACTTCACAGGAATTCAAACAGGCTTTTAAATGAAATGTGTTGCACCAGACTTTGGTCTGGTGCTTTTGTTTACATAGGAGATAATGCATGAAAGACTTGAATATTAATTACGAAGGCAAACCTTGCTACAAAATTTGTTTTAGACCTGATTTTAATGATTTACTTAATGTATTTAATACAGAGGTAAATCGTAAATACGATAAGATTTGTATTGTTTCTGATTCTAATGTATCAAAGCTTTATTTGGCAGAGGTTATTTCTATTTTTAAAGCAACTGGCAGTAACGTTTCTTCATTTAGCTTTGATGCAGGAGAAGCTTCTAAGAATTTAGATACTGTTAATATGCTTTATGAGCATTTAATCTTAAAGCGATATACAAGAAACTCTCTACTAGTAGCATTAGGCGGTGGTGTTGTTGGCGATCTTACTGGCTTTGCAGCTTCCACATTTCTTCGAGGAATTGATTTCATCCAGATTCCTACAACACTTTTATCTCAAGTAGATAGCTCTGTTGGTGGCAAAACAGGTGTTGACTTTAAGGGCTACAAAAATATGGTTGGTGCTTTTTATATGCCTCGTCTTGTCTATATGAACCTAGGAACTTTAAATAGCTTAGATGATTATAATTTTGCCTGTGGTATGGGTGAAGTAATAAAGAGTGCTCTAATAGCAGACGGTAATTTTTATCAGTGGATTAAGGATAATAAGGATGCCGTTTTAGCAAAGGATTATGATTCTTTAGCATATACTGTAAGTAGCTGCTGCCAAATCAAGGGACATGTAGTAGAAATAGATCCTAAGGAAAAAGGAATTCGAGCTTATCTTAATTTCGGGCATACCTTAGGACATTCTATAGAAAAGCTCAGTGAATTCAAGCTTGGCCATGGACAATGTGTTGCAATTGGCATGGTTTGTGCTATGCATTTATCTAAAAAGCTTGGTTACATAAATGAGTCAGAAATTTTAGATGTAATTAATGTCTTAAAAGAGTATAATTTACCTGTTTCTGTTGCTGGATTAAAGGATACAGATATATTATCTGCATCAAAATCTGATAAAAAGATGACAGATTCAAAAATAAAGTTTATTATATTAAAAAATATTGGTGAGGCAGATTCTTATATGAATTTTTCAGATGAGGATTTGCTATTTGCCATTGATAAGGTGTTAGAATAATGTTTTACAAGAAAAAAAGAATTACATCATTTATTTTTGCATTAGCAGTTGTATTAGTTTTAATATTATTTGATCAGTATACTAAAGATATGGCAGTATCATTTTTAAAGAACAAGGATGATGTTGTACTTATTCCAGGAGTTTTACAATTCCATTATTTAGAAAATACTGGAGCAGCATTTTCATTGCTTGAAGGACAGCAAATACTTTTTGGAATAATTACCCCAATATTGCTCATATTCATAGTGTACTTATTATTTAAGCTGCCACGTGTGCAGAAATATTCTGTATTAAACTACGTACTTTTATTATTAATAGCAGGCGCTATTGGTAATTATATCGATAGAATCATTAATCATTATGTGGTTGATTTTATTTATTTTTCTCTAATCGATTTTCCTGTTTTTAATGTAGCCGACTGTTATGTAACAGTAAGTGTTATCATTTTATTTATTTTAGTTTTATTCTATTACAAAGATGAGGATTTCGAAGAAATTAAACAAAATCTAAGGATTAAGAAATAATGGATGAATTTTATCTTTCAATCGAAGACGTAACTGATGCTGGTATTCGTATAGATAAATACTTAGCATCCGCATTACCAGAAAAATCTCGAAGCTACTATCAAAAAGCCATTGATAGTGGCTTTGTTTTAGTTAACGGAAAACAGGTAAAGTCAAAATATCAAACAAAGCTTGGCGATGAAATTGTTGTTAGTATCGAGCCAGTTAAGGAAATAGATATAGAGCCTGAAGATATTCCTATAGACATTTTATATGAAGATGAGGATGTTATTGTAGTTAATAAACCTAAGGGAATGGTTGTACATCCAGCTCCAGGGCATTATTCAGGAACTCTAGTTAATGCACTTATGTATCACTGCAAGGATTCTCTATCAGGAATAAATGGAGAGATTAGGCCTGGCATCGTCCATAGGATAGATATGAATACAACAGGATCTCTTTTAGTTTGTAAAAACGATAAAGCTCACAATGATATAGCAGCTCAGATAAAGGTACATTCTGTTAATAGAATATACAAGGGAATCGTTGTTGGAAACTTTAAAGAAGATGAAGGCACTGTAAACGCACGTATTGGCCGAAATCCTAAAGATAGAAAGAAAATGGCTGTTGTAAGCGATGGAAGAGAGGCAATCACGCATTTCACCGTTTTAGAGCAATATAAGGGGTATTCGTATGTGCAGTTTAAATTAGAAACTGGTCGTACACATCAAATCCGTGTTCATATGGCCCATATTGGCCATCCTTTGCTCGGAGATGATGTATATGGTAAGCCAGTTAAAAATTTACAAGGGCAAACTCTTCATGCCGAGACTATAGGCTTTATTCAGCCTACTTCAGGCCAATATGTTGAAGTTAAAGCACCTTTACCTGCTTATTTTGAAGATTTGCTTACAAAATATGAAAAAATGAAATAAAAACTTGCTGGCAATTAGATTTTTATCTATGCCAGCAAGTTTTTTTATTTGTTAAATTTTTTTTGAACAGATTGCATCATTCATTTTAGCCAACTGATTGTATCTATACCAAATTCATCATTCTTTTCTTTACTAGCTTTCACATCTTTAATTGTGATATAGCTATCAACTACATTATGCTTATAAAGTGCATTAGCAACCCTATCACCTATAAAATAACTTAATGGCCAGTTGCCATCGTCCTCTTCAAATTTTGGAATAACAAGTACAATTTCCTTTTCCCCATTTTCTTGAGCTGTTTTTATCTGTTTAATTAGATCATCCATAACTTTTTCGCATTTATCAACTGGAATATTAGAGTAGTTATAGCGTTTATAAAGATTACCTGGATTAATAAATAAACATAGAATTGTTCCTGCTAAAATCAATGGTAATTTTGTTTTCTTATTATCAGCTTGGATTAATTCATTTAAACAAGCAATCATTCCCATAAATAAATAGAAGAAAGTACACATTGATACTTCGCTTCTTAATACATAAGTAGGATCTGAAGTAGAACTTAATAATATTTCATATACTAAAGTAAATGTTATGTAAAGAATAAATCTTATTGATGTAGCATTTAATTTCTTATTTTTAAGCCTATACCAAGAGATGAAAACAACTATGTCTAAAATAGTAACAAAAACATTTTTAGCAATTAGGCTTAATAACCCCATCAATAAAGACGGTGGTACAGTTAATAGGATATTTTTATGAATACTGTAAGCTCTGCCTCCAGTAGTTTCAATTACATTAACACCAAACCAACAAATTATAATAATTAGCTCTAGCCAGTTTTCGCCGCAGTATGATATGAGATTAAATGTCTTATTTTTAATTTTCTTTATAAGAATTAATAGTAAATTTGCCCCTATATATGTAGCTAAAATAACAGATGAGAATAGATTAGAATTAATAGCAAAATAAAATCCTATAAAGACTATAAGCTTATGAAATAAATTACTATTTTTGAACCATTCCTTAACTCCACCATAAGACATAAAATGCATTACAAGGATGGCATTAAGAATAGCTGATAAAGTATAGAAATAAAAGCTTGTCAAATTAATAGAAGCTAGCATGTAAAAATTATTGCTTCCCATAATAATATGAGAAATAAAATGAAGCAATATAAATAAAAATCCGTAGGCAATACTTCTGTTTAAAGTGGCAAAATTGCGTTTATAGAATAAAACAACAAATTGGACAAAATATATTGTGAGAAATATGCTTGCAAACAAGCCATGGGCAATAGATAAAGATCTAAAATAATTATTTGTTATTGGATAGAAAACATAAGCTCCCAAATAAGATATTAATGGCATTACAACTTCAGGAAAAACTCTTGTTGGATTCCAGTCGTGTAAAATTGGGATCGGTTTACGTAAAGAATAAATATATAACCAATCATCTGCATCAAAAACAGTTAATGGATTAATAAAATTAAAAAAGAACAGTAAACCAAGGAAAATAAAAAGTGTAAACAAGCAAATTTTCCAATATTTTTTCAGCATAATTAAATTGTCTCTTTCAAGTCTCTATTATAAATAATTAATGATTGCTTCGTTTAAAATCTACTGCATTACGGGCCTGAAGCTTGTGCTCGTCTTCAATGGCAGCATAGTAGTCGATAGTAGTATTAATATTTTCGTGGCCTAGTACATCTGCTACCAGGCGGATATCGCCGGTTTCGCGATAAAGAGCAGTACCATAGGTACTTCTAAGCTTATGAGGTGTGATTTTCTTGTTTGGAACTACCATTTTAGCGTATTTTTTTACTAAATTCTCTATTGCATCTACGCTAATTCGTTTACCCTGTAAAGAATAGAAGAGAGCAGTTTCATGGCCTTCAACGGGGATAATATATTCCCTTTCACCGTTAATATAGTCTTTTAGGACTTCTGCAACATCGTCATTGAAGTAAATAATATCCTGTCCGCCACCCTTTCGAACGATTGTTAAAGAATTAACATTAAAATCAACGTCAGTTAAATCCAGACCATTGCATTCGCTGACGCGAATCCCAGTATTAAGCATTAATGTAAGGATTGCCAGGTCGCGGCCACGTGTTTTTTGATTGTATTTGCGTTGGCGTTCAGATGTATAGGCGCTTCCTGAATCAATTGCATTTAAAATGGCCTGAACCTCATAATTGTTCATACGAACGATATTTTTATCTTTTTTAAGCTTTGGCAAAGCAACTAACTGGGTTGGATCCTTTGAAATGTATTCCCTTGTAAGTAGATATTTGTACATGCTTCTAAGTGGAGACATTTTTCGCGCAATTGCTTTTTTACCATTTTCATGTTGCTCACCAATTACATTTAATTCCAAATATCTTTGGTATTCCTCAATATCATCTGGTGTTATTTTATCTAAGAGCCCGTAATCAATTTTTTGAATGTCTAAACCTGTAATTGTAGGGTTAGAGGCTATTAAAAATCGAAAGAAGGTTAACAGGTCATAGCTATATGAAATTAAAGTACTTGTTTGAGTTGTTTGTTCCTTAGAGTGAATAAAATCTACAGCAGGCTTAGGCAACTGAGATATAAGCTCACGTAATTTGATTTTTTGCTGCTTGGCTTTTTCTTTATAGAATTCAGAGTCTTTACCCATATTAAAGTTCTCCCTTAAACGAATAGCGAATTTATCATATATATAAGAATACCACACTTTCGAGCTTTTTCATATACTAACTAACGGAAAAACAGATATTTATCCGATAGATACATATGGCAAAATACTGCTCTCTTTGTCCCACTTTGACCGTAACTTTTAGTAACTTTTTAATGTAAATGCAAATTTCTTAAACTTAATGCAACATTATAGAGGTAAAAGCAAAACA
>JAGBJE010000147.1 GCA_017934625.1 Pseudobutyrivibrio sp.
TGCGATTTCTACAACTGAATTGTCATAGAAGTAAAGACCTGGAACAGCGTAATTACTCTTAGGTTCAGCTGGCTTTTCCTCGATAGAAATAGCTACGCCATTTTCGTCAAACTCTACTACACCATACTCTCTTGGGTCACGTACATAGTAACCGAAGATTGTAGCGCCTGGCTCGCTCTCAGTGCGCTTTGCAACTGAAAGAAGAACCTTTGAGAATGACTGGCCATAGAAAATGTTATCGCCAAGTACGAGTGCTACAGCATCGTTTCCGATGAAATCTGCGCCGATGATAAATGCCTCAGCAAGTCCGTTTGGAGCTTCCTGAATTGCATATTGAAGTTCCATTCCAAACTGGCTTCCATCTCCTAAGAGCTCCTTGAAAACTGGAAGATCTCTCGGTGTAGAAATAATAAGTACTTCACGGATACCTGCAAGCATGAGTGTAGACAATGGATAATAAATCATTGGCTTGTCGTAGATTGGCATGATCTGCTTGCTTATTGCCTTTGTAAGTGGATAAAGTCTTGTGCCTGAACCACCTGCTAAAATAATACCTTTCATTTACATTTCTCCCATTCTAACTATACTAAATACTCTTTTAATGCATACATCCACTCAGCCATCTTGTAGTCACTTGTGAGACGAAGCATGTAGTTATCTAAAATTGAATAATGTGGTCTGTCAGCGCTAGCAGGATTCATCTTTTTGTATTCCTCACTAGTAACGTGATTAACCTTTACATTGATTCCCTTGATACGGAAGATTTTCTCTGTGAAATCTGCCCAGTTTGTATCGCCTTCTCAGGTACCGTGGAAGATTCCATAGTTGTCTGTAGGCTCAAGATGATGAATCATTCTAGCAAGTTCTGCTGCTGATGTAGGTGAGCCAGGCTGGTCACATACTACTGAAAGCTCGTCATGTGTCACTGCAAGACTAAGCATTGTCTTAACAAAGTTCTTTCCATCGCCGTAAAGCCATGCTGTACGAACGATAAACCACATTATTGTTTACCCATTTATGGTTTTCACTAAATAAAACTATTTTTTTTCTTTAAATTACAGTGCTCAACAACTGGAATTTCTGCATTTGGCATATAATATTTTTTTCATATGAAAACTCCTCTGTAAATCACCCATTCACCGCAAAAAACATAAGCAATAACCTAATATGTTTAATAGCTTATATGGTTGTCTAACTCACAACTTGCTATCTATAAAGTTTAAAAACAAGTTTCTAAATATTTCAATTAAGTAGAATAATAGTTTATCAAACAATATTTGCTTTGCACCAAAGATTATACGCAGAATAATTTCTTTTTCTAATCGCCTTCTCAAGTTTTATCATTCTTTCATTACTTGTTTTGAATCCGTCAAAATTATCTAGTATAAAATCGCACCAATGATTAAACAATACAATTTTATAATCATTTGGAAGGCATAATGTTCTTCTAAATGTCAATTTAATGTGACTTAGTAACTCCTCGTAATAAAATTGATCATTTTCCAATGAAATTCTCTGTCTATCTCTATAAACCAACATAGAAATATAATAAGCATCCAAACTTTTATAATTTTTCTGAGATTTAAATGATATACTCTGCTTATTTCTTCTGTAGTAATACACACACTCACTAACTCCAAACTTTCTGTTTGTGCAACAACTAATCATAGGCCTGATGATTGTATCTTCAAACCAATACCCTTTAGGAAATTGCTTATCAAAAAATAATGATGCACGATACATTTTTCCCCAAGCATATCCATAAACAGCGTCTATAACTCCTTCACTATGATTCTTGTAAAAGATTTTATTTCCATTTTCATCAACATTTTCATAAGCACCTTCGACTATATCTGCATTATTATTTATTGCACTTTTATATAAAGATTCTATAGCATTTTCAGATATATAATCATCAGAATCGACAAATACTAAATATTTCCCATGTGATTTATCTATTCCTATATTTCGAGCATCAGATAATCCTCCATTAGCTTTTGTTATAATCACCATATTGTCTTGTTCTAAATTTTCATATTCTTTTAAGAAAGCTAACGTAACTTCATCTGTACTCCCATCATTTACAACTATTATTTCATATTTTGCAGTCGTTTCCTGCGCTATAACTGACTGTAAACATACTCGCAAATACTCTCCCGTGTTGTAAACAGGTACAATAATACTTACGTCTATAGATCGATTATTCCAGTTTTCATCTCTAGAAATAATACATGAATCGTCACCTGAATCCAACGAAAGATCTTCTAGTTTTTTATCTATACAAATAGATTTATTCTTGTTTGATGTAAAAAGCTTATCTACCTGTCTTTCTAAAATTGTTTTTACTCCAGGTATTTTAAGAACAGCTCTATAAAATCTTTCATCTTCTATAATCATAGTTACACCTCGTAATACACCTCTTATATCTCTATAGGTAATAATTAGCCTATAACTTTCCTTCCCAAATAGACCACTGTAATAATATGTTTATTCTATTCCTTACTTTTACTTGTTGCTATACATATCTGAGTAATACTTCTGGTAGTCACCGGATGTTACATTCTTCATCCAATCTTCATGTTCAAAGAACCACTTAATTGTTTTCTTGATACCCTCCTCAAAACATGTCTCTGGGTACCAGCCTACAGCTTCTTTAATCTTATCTGGAGCGATTGCGTAACGACGATCATGTCCCTTACGGTCTGTAACGTACTTTATAAGATTTTCAGAAACAAGCTCCTTACGTGGATCTCCCTCTGGAAGCATCTCTTGAAGTGTATCAAGGATGATGTGAATGATTTCGATATTCTGCTTCTCGTTGTGTCCACCGATGTTGTATGTCTCAAAAAGCTTACCCTGCTCCTGAACCATATCGATTCCCTTAGCATGATCTTCTACGTATAACCAGTCACGAACGTTCTTACCATCACCGTATACAGGAAGGTCCTTACCCTGAAGTGCATTGTTGATGATAAGTGGAATAAGCTTCTCAGGGAACTGGTAAGGGCCATAGTTATTAGAGCAGTTTGTAATGTTTGCTGGGAACTTGTATGTGTCCATGTAAGCCTTTACAAGCATGTCTGAGCTAGCCTTTGAAGCTGAATATGGTGAATGTGGATCGTATGGTGTTGTCTCATAGAAGAATGCATTCTCGTCATCTGGAAGAGAACCA
>JAGBJE010000148.1 GCA_017934625.1 Pseudobutyrivibrio sp.
CAGAAAATGATATTGATAGAGTAGTACATTTTGCAGCTGAGTCTCATGTAGACCGTTCTATTAAGGACCCTGAGGTATTCGTAAGAACTAATGTACTTGGAACAGCAGTAATGCTTAACTGTGCCAAGGCTGCCTGGGAGCTTCCTGATGGTACTTTCAAAGAGGGCAAGAAGTTCTTGCATGTATCTACTGACGAAGTATATGGAACACTTGATGATGATCCAAATGCATACTTCTATGAGACAACACCATATGATCCACATTCACCATATTCAGCTTCAAAGGCTAGCTCAGACATGCTTGTAAAGGCTTACATGGATACATACAAGTTCCCTGCAAACATTACAAACTGCTCTAATAACTATGGCCCTTACCAGTTCCCTGAGAAGCTTATTCCACTTATTATCAACAATGCACTTCAGGGCAAGGACCTTCCTGTATACGGTGATGGTAAGAACGTACGTGACTGGTTATACGTAGAGGACCATGCTAAGGGAATCGATATGGTTCAGGAGAAGGGACGTCTTTTCGAGACATACAACATCGGTGGACACAACGAGAAGCAGAATATCGAAATCATTCACATCATTCTTGATACACTTCAGGATATGCTTCCAGAGGATGATGAGAGACAGAAGCTTGTATCAGATAAGCTTATTAAGTATGTAACAGATAGAAAGGGTCACGATAGAAGATATGCTATCGCCCCAGATAAGATTAAGGCTGAGGTAGGCTGGTATCCAGAGACATGCTTTGAAGAGGGCATTAAGAAGACTATCGAGTGGTTCTTCGAGCACGAAGACTGGATGAAGAACGTAACATCTGGCGACTACCAGAAATACTACAACGACATGTACAAAGACAAATAAAAAAGGCTTCCCCCTCCGGGGGAAGCTGTCAGCGTAGCTGACTGATGAGGGTAATATGAAAAAATATGACTACTTAGTGGTAGGTGCAGGTCTTTTCGGTGCAGTGTTTGCCTATGAAGCTATGAAGCGAGGCAAATCAGTGCTTGTGATTGACCGCCGTGACCATATTGCTGGAAATATTTATACAAAGGAAGAGGATGGCATTAATGTACATGTATATGGTGCTCATATCTTCCATACAAGCGATAAGAAAATCTGGGAGTACATGAATCAGTTCGCTGAATTCAATAATTATATTAACTCCCCAGTGGCAGTATATGGCGACGAGCTCTACAATCTTCCATTTAACATGAATACATTTTCAAAGATGTGGGGTATTAAAACTCCAGCTGAGGCAAAGGCTAAGATTGCTGAGCAGATTAAAGAGCTTAACATTACAGAGCCAAAGAATCTAGAGGAGCAGGCGCTTTCTTTAGTTGGTACTGATGTGTATGAAAAGCTCATAAAGGGCTATACTCAGAAGCAGTGGGGCCGTCCATGTGAAGAGCTTCCAGCATTCATCATCAAGAGATTGCCACTTCGCTTTACATATGATAACAACTATTTCAACGATAGATTCCAGGGTATCCCAATGGGCGGATACACACAGATTGTAGAAAAGATGCTTGAAGGTGCTGATGTTGTTCTTAACCAGGATTATTTTGAGCTTGCAAGGTCAGGTAAGCTTTCTGATGGCACTGAGGTAGAGTGGAGCAAGCTAGTATTCACAGGTCAGATTGATGAATACTATGATAGCTGCTATGGCCCACTTGAGTATCGTTCAGTTCGTTTTGAGACAGAGAAGCTAGACTGTGATAACTATCAGGGTAACGCAGTAGTTAATTATACAGCAGCTGATGTTCCATACACTCGCGTAATTGAACACAAGCATTTTGAATTTGGCACACAGCCTACAACAATCATTTCAAAGGAATATTCATCAGAGTGGCAGCCAGGCGTTGAGCCTTACTACCCAGTAAACAATGACAAAAACAATGCCGTTTACGAAAAGTACGCAGAGCGCGCATCTGAGGAAAAGAACGTCATCTTCGGAGGTCGCCTCGGCCAATACAAATACTACGACATGGACAAGGTCGTAATGGCGGCCCTGGACTGCGTTAATGAAGAATTATAATTAAGCAGCTACACAAAGCAGCTACACAGCCTGGGCAGGCGCGAGCAAGAGGGCCCCATGTAGTTAAGGAGGGACCCTTTAGGGAGGTTTCCTTGACTGCAATGGGAGATGGCTTGCGGGAGCATGATGAATTTGGAGGCTGCGTAGGATATATTAGGAGGAAAATATGAAGGGTATTATTTTAGCAGGTGGTTCAGGTACAAGACTTTATCCACTTACAAAGGCTATTAGCAAGCAGATTATGCCAATTTATGATAAGCCAATGATTTATTATCCATTGTCTACATTAATGCTTGCAGGCATCCGCGAGGTACTTATTATTTCTACACCAAGAGATTTACCAGTATTTGAGGAATTACTTGGTGATGGTAGCCAGCTTGGCATGGACATCCAGTATGCTGTTCAGGAGGCTCCTAACGGACTTGCTGAGGCATTTATTATTGGTGCAGATTTCATTGGAAACGACGCTGTAGCACTTGTGCTTGGTGATAATATTTTCTATGGTCAGTCATTTTCAAAGGTTCTTCTTTCAGCTGCAAACCGCACTGAGAACGAGCCAGGAGCTACAATCTTTGGTTACTATGTTCGTGACCCAAGAGAGTATGGTGTAGTAGAGTTTGACGAAAATGGCGTAGCTATTTCTATCGAGGAAAAGCCAGCTGAACCTAAGAGTAATTACGCTGTTCCAGGTCTTTACTTCTATGACAATTCAGTTGTAGAAATCGCA
>JAGBJE010000015.1 GCA_017934625.1 Pseudobutyrivibrio sp.
ATCCTGAGAAAAGATAAGACTACGACAATTCGTCGCAACTCAGATATATCCGTGTCGCACAGGTAGAAGCCTGTCGCATTTCAAGAAAAACTCGGTAAATTTAAATCGTCGTTGGTTCAGGCGAGAGCGCGTCGCTCAACAGCCAAAGCATAGTAATATTAGATATATGGCAATTCCATATGATTCACGAAGTCGTTTTATATTTTTTCGAAATATTATGGAAACATAAGCACTGAATAATATATAGAAGAAAAATATAAATACAATTAACATATAGTATTTTTCACGATGATAGCCAGTTTCATCTACACTAAATATGGCTTTGGTCCATGGGGATGAAATAATAACAATTTCACTGAATATTAGTGGAAGTTGGCATAGAAAGGTCCTGAATTTATTTTCACTAGGGTCTAGTCCCAAAAAACTGCAGGTAAAGGCAAAGAAGGCATGACCTCGGATTGCAAAGAAAATGAAGAATACCATGATTGTCAATATTACAACAGTTCTAGGTAAATCTCTATATTCTTCACATGCCCAGCTTGAAATAATATCGGAAGAAATGACGATAGCTTCAATGATTAATAAACCTACGAAAAATCTATTTACCCTAAGAGGAAGACGCTTAAGCAAAAAGTAATTTGACATTAATAGGCCTAGTATCATAAGGCTAGGTATGGCAAAGCTGTAATCCCACATAATAATCTCTTTCATTTTTAAACTCCTAAAAATGATGTAATAAACAAACCTTCTCTCTTTTATTTTATTTGAGTGGAACAGTCTTTTCCAATGAACAATTTGTGTCCTAGAAATAAAGCTTGTTAGCGTCATTGATTATCTGTTAAAATAGGGCGAAGTTTGTATATAGAAATGGATTAATATTATGAGTATTTTAAATGTTGAGCATTTATCCCATGGATTTGGAGATAGAGCGATTTTTGAGGATGTTTCCTTTAGATTACTTAAGGGAGAGCATATTGGGCTTGTTGGAGCTAATGGCGAAGGTAAGTCTACATTTATGAATATAATCACAGGAAAGCTTCAGCCAGATGAAGGCAAAATAGAGTGGTCTAAGAAGGTGCGTGTTGGCTATCTTGACCAGCATACAGTCCTTGAAAAGGGAATGACTATCGGTGATGTGCTGCGTTCTGCCTTTGATTTCCTATATGAAATGGAAACAGAGATGAACGATATCTATGCAAGCCTTGGTGATGTTACAGATGATAATGAAATGAACAAGCGCATGGAGGAGGCTGGAACTATTGCAGACCTTCTTACAATGCATGATTTTTATATGATAGATTCCAAGGTGGAAGAGGTAGCAAGGGCTCTTGGTGTACTTGATTTAGGATTGGATAGAGATGTTACAGAGCTTTCAGGTGGTCAGCGTACAAAGGTACTTATGGCAAAGCTGCTTCTTGAAAAGCCAGATATTCTTCTTTTGGATGAGCCTACCAACTATTTGGATGTGGAGCATATTGAATGGTTGAAAAGATATCTTAATGATTATGAAAATGCCTTCATTCTTATTTCACATGATGTTCCATTCTTAAATTCTGTTATAAATCTGATTTATCACATGGATAACAAGAAGTTGGAACGATATGTGGGAGACTATGATAAGTTCCAGGAAGTATATAATATGAAGCAGGCTCAGCTGGAGGCTGCCTATAACAAGCAACAGAAGGAGATTGCCGAGCTTAAGGATTTCGTTGCAAGGAATAAGGCTAATGTGGCAACACGTAACATGGCAATGTCTCGACAGAAGAAGCTTGATAAAATGGACAAGATTGAGCTTGCTCAAGAAAAGCCAAAGCCGGAATTTTATTTTAAAGAAGCCCGTACTCCTAGTAGAGTGATATTCTCTACAAAGGATTTGATTATTGGTTACGATAAAAATGAGCCTTTGTCAAAGCCGCTTAACCTGGAGATGCAAAGAAAGCAGAAGGTGGTCCTCACAGGAGCAAATGGTATTGGAAAGACCACACTGCTTAAGAGTATTTTAGGTTTGATTCCACCAATCTCTGGAACAGTATATCAAGGGGAATTCCTAGAAATCGGATATTTTGAGCAGGAGATGGACCAGCATATTTCTACAACCTGTATCGAGGAAATATGGAATGAATTCCCTTCATACAATCAAAGTGAAGTACGTGCAGCACTTGCTAAGTGTGGACTTACAACAAAGCATATAGAAAGCCTATGCCGCGTATTATCAGGTGGAGAGCAGGCTAAGGTTAGACTTTGCAAGCTCCTTAACCGTGAGACCAATTTACTTCTTCTTGACGAGCCTACTAACCACTTGGATGTGGATGCAAAGGATGAGCTAAAGCGCGCCCTTAAGGAATATAATGGCTCAATCCTTATGGTTTGCCATGAGCCGGAGTTTTATGAAGGCCTTGCTACAGATGTATGGGATGTTAGCCAGTGGACTACTAAAATCTTGTAATTATTGCTTAAAAGGCAAATTAAATTGCGTACAATTTTTACACTATTGATATAGCACTTTTTACAATAGTGTGCTAAAATTAAGTGTTGTTTAGATAATAAATTTTTCTTTGGAAGGAAGGTTACATTATGACAAAGATTGATATAATTTCAGGTTTTTTAGGCGCAGGTAAGACTACTTATATTAAGAAGATGCTTGAGGAAGCATACAAGGGTGAAAAGGTAGTTCTTATTGAAAACGAATTTGGTGAGGTAGGTATCGATGGCGGTTTCCTTAAGGATGCTGGTATCACTATTTCAGAGATGAACTCTGGATGTATTTGCTGCTCACTTGTTGGCGATTTTGATAAGAATCTTCACGAGGTTCTTGAAAAGTTCAGCCCAGACAGAATTCTTATTGAGCCATCAGGTGTTGGTAAGCTTTCTGATGTTATGACATCAGTTATCAAGCTTGAGGAATCAGCTGATGTTAAGCTTACAGGTCTTGTTACAGTTGTTAATGCGCTTAAGGCTTCTAAGCAGATGAAGGCATTTGGTGAGTTCTTTAACAACCAGATAGAATTCGCTACTACTGTAGTATTATCACGTTCACAGACAGCTACAGAGGATCAGCTTGAGTTCTGCGTTAAGCAGATTCAGAAGCTTAATCCAAAGGCCGCTATTATTACAACACCTTGGGATGAAATCTCAGGTGAGAAGCTTCTTTCAGTTATGGAAGGACAGGATAATCTTGCATCAGAGATGAAGCACCTTGCAGAGGAAGCTCACGAGCATGATGAGGAAGAGCACGAGCATGAGCATCATCATCACGACCATGATCACGAGGAACATGAGCATGAACACCATCATGACCATGACCACGAGGAGCATGAGCATCATCACGATCATGACCATGAGGAACACGATCACGAACATCATCATGAGCACGGTGAGGACTGCACTTGTGGTTGCCACGACCATGACCATGAGCATCATCACCATCATGCAGATGATGTATTTACTACATGGGGCAAGGAGACTCCTCACAAGTTCGAGAAGTCTACAATCGAAAAGGCAATGAAGGCATTTGCTAACACTAACGATTATGGTACAATCATCCGTTCAAAGGGTATGGTTGAGGATGTTAACGGTGGCTGGATTTACTTCGATTTTGTTGATGGTGAGTACGAGCTTAGAACTGGCGAGCCTGATTACACAGGACGTCTTGTAGTTATCGGTGCTGATATTGACGAGCACAAGATAGAAGAGATATTCGGAATGTAATCATTTTCAGATAGATTTTATCTGAAAATGATTGCCCAGAACTGCCTATTGCCAAAGGCAATTTTAAATGGCAGTTCTTCATTATTGGAATTTAATAATAAAGGAAAAAAATATGGCAAAGGATATACCAGTATACGTCTTCACTGGATTTATGGATAGTGGTAAGACTACTCTTATCCAGGAGACATTATTTGAAAACGACTTCACACAGGGTGGTGATGACAAAATCCTTATCATCGCATGTGAGGACGGTGATGTAGAATACGACATCGAAAAGCTTAAGACAGTTAATGCTAAGGTTACAATGATTGAAAACGAAGAGGATTTCAATCTTGAAAACCTTAATAAGATTCAGAAGGAATTTGACCCAGATGTTATTTTCCTTGAGTACAATGGTACTTGGGGTGTGGACCACATCTATGATGAACCACTTCCAGAAGGTTGGGTACCAGCTCAGTCTCTTGCAACTGTAGATGCTACTACATTTGAAAACTATCTTAACAATATGCGTACCATGATGATGGAGCAGCTTTTTAAGGCAGAGGTAGTTATCTTTAACAGATGTACAGATGCTACACCAAAGACTAAGTTCCGAGGACAGATTAAATCTATGAACAGACCAGCTCAGATTGTTTACGAGAGAGCAGATGGTACTGTAGATGATTCTCCAGAGGAGCTTCCATTTGATATTGATGCAGATGTGATTGAGATTACAGATGCTGATTATGCTCTTTGGTTTATGGATTGTATGGAGACACCTAAGAAGTATGATGGTAAGAAGGTTCATTTCACTGGCCTTGTTTACAATCCTAATGATGGTAAGCTTAGAAGAGATGTATTTGTTCCAGGAAGATTTGCTATGACATGCTGCGTTGAGGATATTCAGTTCCTTGGTATGAAATGTAAATGGGACAAGGCATCATCATTAGAGCATAGAAGCTGGATTGATATTACAGCTCAGATTAAGGTTGAGTTTGCTAAGGAGTATAAGGGTAAGGGGCCGGTTCTTTATCCTATCTCTGTTGAAGCGGTAGAAAAGCCTGAGGATGAGTTAGTATATTTTAGCTAAGATTGTTGAAAAGTAGCCTCTAGTAAATAAACTAGAGGCTATTTATTAGTATTTGGTCAATTTAACACTTTACAATGCTAAAGTAAAAAGATATAATACCTGATTAAAGGATGATAGGGAAGGAGTCTAATTTATGTATTCAATCTTAAAAAAGGAAAAGCTTTCAGATAAGATTTTCCTAATGGTTGTCAAGGCACCTCGTGTTGCTACAAGATGTTTGCCAGGACAGTTTATTATTGTAAAAATTGACGAAGAGGGCGAGCGTATTCCACTTACTATTTGTGATTACGATAGAGCCGAGGGTACAGTTACAATAGTATTCCAGACTGTTGGCGCATCTACAGAGCGTATGGCACTTCTTAATGAGGGGGATGCATTTGATGATTTTGTTGGACCACTTGGTCAGCCATCAGAGCTTTGCGTAGAAGAAAATCTTGAAGAGACAAAAAAGAAAAACATTGTTTTCATAGCAGGTGGTGTTGGTACTGCTCCAGTTTATCCACAGGTTAAATGGCTTAAGGAGCATGGCATTGATTCAACTGTTATTATTGGTGCACGTACTAAGGACATCCTTTTCTACGAGGAAGAAATGAGGGCAGTTGCTACAGAGCTTTATCTTGCAACAGATGATGGTAGCTATGGCTTCCACGGAAATGGTTGTCAGCAGCTTCAGGCTCTTTGGGATGAAGGCAAGAGATTTGACCACTGTGTAGCAATCGGTCCTATGATTATGATGAAATTTGTATGCCTCCTTACAAAGGAATTAGGCATTCCAACAGTAGTTTCTATGAACCCAATCATGGTTGATGGAACAGGTATGTGTGGAGCTTGTCGTCTTGTTGTAGGTGATGAGGTTAAGTTTGCTTGTGTAGACGGACCTGAGTTTGATGGTCACTTGGTTGATTTTGATCAGGCTATGGCACGTGCAAAGCAGTACAAGACAGAGGAAGGTAGAGCGCTTCTTAAGCAGCAGGAGGGCGATACACACCACGGCGGATGCGGAAATTGCGGAGGTGACAAATAATGGCAGATATGATGGTAAGAGTACCTATTTCTGAGCAGGACCCAAAGGTTCGTGCTACTAACTTTGAAGAGGTATGTTTAGGATATACAGAAGAAGAGGCAGTTGCAGAGGCAAGCCGTTGCCTTAATTGCAAGAAGCCTATGTGTGTAGGCGGTTGCCCGGTTTCTATTAATATTCCTGCATTTATCGAGCAGGTTAAGGAACGTAACTTTGAGAAGGCTTACGAGATTATTTCTGAGTCATCTGCACTTCCAGCAGTTTGCGGACGTGTTTGTCCACAGGAGTCACAGTGTGAAGGCAAGTGTATCCGTGGTATCAAGGGCGATGCTGTAGCTATTGGTAAGCTAGAGAGATTTGTAGCTGACTGGGCTAGAGAAAATGGAATCAAGCCTAAGAATACATCTACTCCTAATGGCCACAAGGTAGCTGTTATTGGTTCAGGCCCTTCAGGTCTTACAGCAGCTGGTGATCTTGCTAAGGCTGGATATGATGTTACAGTTTTTGAAGCTCTTCACGAGATGGGTGGAGTGCTTGTATATGGTATTCCAGAGTTCCGTCTTCCAAAGGACAAGGTAGTTAAGGCCGAGGTTGAAAACGTAAAGGCTCTTGGCGTTAAGTTTGAAAAGAACGTTATCATTGGCCGTTCAATCACAATTGATGAGCTTATTGAGAAGGAAGGCTTTGAGGCAGTATTTATTGGTTCAGGTGCTGGACTTCCAATGTTCATGCATATTCCTGGTGAGCAGGCTAACGGCGTGTTCTCCGCTAATGAATTCCTTACAAGAAACAACCTGATGAAGGCATTCAAGGAAGGTTATGATACACCAATCGCCCGAGGTAAGAAGGTAGTAGTTGTTGGTGGTGGTAACGTTGCTATGGATGCTGCCCGTACAGCACTTCGTCTTGGCGCAGAGGTACATGTAGTTTATCGTCGTTCGGAGGCTGAGCTTCCTGCAAGAGCAGAAGAAGTACATCATGCTAAGGAAGAGGGTGTTATTTTCGATTTACTTCAGAACCCTGTTGAAATCCTTGTGAACGAGGAAGGTTCAGTAAAGGGCTGCAAGATTATCAAGATGGAGCTTGGTGAACCAGATGCTTCAGGACGTCGTAGACCAGTTGAAATCCCAGGTTCAGAGTACGAAATCGAATGTGATACAGTAATCATGTCACTTGGTACATCACCAAATCCACTTATCTCAAGCACAACAGCAGGTCTTGAGACAAACAAGAAGGGCTGCCTCATTGCAACAGAGGACGGCGCTACAACAAAGGCTGGCGTTTACGCTGGTGGTGATGCGGTGACAGGTGCTGCAACAGTTATCCTTGCTATGGGTGCTGGAAAGACTGCTGCTGCAGCTATTGATGAATATTTCAAAAATAAATAATTTCTTGAAAAAGAAGGGTTCCTTGTTAATTACAAGGAACCCTTCTTAGTTATGTCACAAATTCATGTTATTATCTTTTTACAATCCTGTAGTTTGGCATGGAGGGAATCCTATGGCTTTTGTTGAATTTAAGAATGTTGGAAAGATTTATAAAACAGGTGACGTAAAGATAGAAGCTTTGAAGGACGTTAATTTTGAAATAGAAGAGGGGGAGTTTTGCATTATCGTAGGTGCATCTGGTGCAGGCAAGACTACCATTTTAAATATTCTTGGGGGAATGGATACTCTGACATCTGGCGGCGTTTATCTGGCAGATAGAGATATATCTGGATACAGTCCAAGGGATTTGACAAGCTATAGGCGTTATGATGTAGGATTTGTATTTCAGTTTTATAATCTGGTGGGAAATCTGACAGCAAAGGAAAATGTGGAGCTGGCAGCGCAGATTTGCAAGGATCCAATAGGTGCCGAAGAGATTCTTACATCTGTAGGATTAAAGGATAGAATGAATAATTTCCCAGCCCAGTTGTCAGGTGGTGAGCAGCAGCGAGTGGCAATAGCAAGGGCATTGGCTAAGAATCCTAAGCTGCTACTTTGTGATGAACCAACTGGGGCTCTTGATGATGAAACAGGCAGGGCAGTGCTAAAGCTTTTACAGGAGACCTGTAAGAAGAATCATAAAACGGTAGTTGTAATCACACATAATCATGCACTTACTGCTATGGCAGATAGAGTGATTACAGTAAAATCTGGTACAGTATCAAGCATTAGGATGAACGAAAATCCTAAGAGTGTTGATGAGATAGAGTGGTAAATGCAAACAATTTTAAAACTTGATTTTAAAATTGTTTGCACAGAACAGCACATTCCTGAAGGCAATTATTAAATGTGCTGTTCATCCTTGTTCGCAGGAGAAATATATGCTGTTAGTTTCGTTATTAAGAGAAATTAAAGAAACAATAGGTCGATTTCTAGCCCTCCTTTTGATTATTGCACTTGGAGTGGGATTTTTTGCGGGCTTAAAGGTGACAGATCCTGCAATGCGCACATCTATGAATGATTATCTTACGGACAGGGCATTTTTTGACTTTCGTCTGGTTTCTACCCTGGGCTTTGAGGGTGAGGACATTGAATATATCAAAAATCATATTAATGCAAGGGCTGTAGAGCCTTCCATTTCTTTTGACGTTTTGGCTGATTATAACGAAATGTCTCATGCCATAAAGGCAATCAGTATTCCAAAGGATATTAATAAAATAGTTATTGTTGAGGGAAATATGCCAGCTAGTGACAACGAATGTCTGGCGGACTCCTATCTATTTGATAGTTCTGCAATTGGTACGACGGTGACTATTTCTAGCAGCAACGAAAAAGAGGATAGTGACCACTTTAAATATAAAGAGTACAAGATAGTTGGTCTTGTAAAATCTCCACTTTTCATTCAGTATGAGCGTGGTAGCACTGCGCTTGGAAGCGGCGTATTAGATGGATTTATCTACATGAAGGAGAGTGGCTTTGATTCTGATGTCTATACTGATTGTTATGTAAAACTGGACAGTGATTTAGAGCTTTATTCAGATGAGTATAAGGATTTAATAGATGAAAATGAGGATATTGTTCAAGCAGCCTTAGATGCAGCTGCAAAAAATAGATATGACAGAATCATTGCAGATGCCACTGAAGAATTAAATGATGCTGAAAATGAGCTTGAGACTAAAAGGCAGGAAAATGGTGAAGAGCTGGATAAGGCTAAGGCTGATTTAGATAAGGCTAAGAAACAGCTGGATGCTGGAAAGGCTCAAATAAATGAATATGAAAATAAAGAAGCTGAGCTCAAAGCTGCATTAGATGAAATGCTTTCTAATATAAACAAGATGGAGCAGGCCAAGCAAATGTCTCCTGAATACTATGATGAAACTCAGTATCAGACTTTAGTTGCCACTTATCAAGAGTACAGTGCAAACCTTTATACACTACAAGCAGGATTAGAATCTGCTAGAAAGGAATATGAAAGTGGACTTGAAAAATATGAGGATGGCAAGGAAGAGTATGAGGAAGGATTAGCAGAGTTTAACAGCAAAATAGCTGATGCTGAAAAGGAAATTGAGGATGCCAGGGGCAAAATAGATGATATAGAAGAAGCCAGCACATATCTGCTGGGTAGGGATTCAAATGTAGGTTATGTATGCTTTGAAAGTGATTCAACTATAGTTGGAGCTATTGCTAACGTATTTCCGATATTCTTTTTCCTGGTTGCAGCATTGGTTTGCATGACAACAATGAATAGGATGGTAGAAGACCAAAGAACTCAGATAGGTGTTCTGAAGGCCTTAGGCTATAGTAGTGGAAGCATAATGGGCAAGTTTGTGGCATATTCAGGAAGCGCTTCACTTATTGGTGCAACGCTTGGCTTTATTGCGGGCACAATAGCCTTTCCAAAGGCAATCTGGTTTGCATATCAAATGATGTATAACACATCTGATATAAGTTATTATTTTAGTCCATCCATGCTAATAATTAGCTTTATAGTTGCATTATTATGTTCCGTGGGAGTGACTATTATTTCATGCAGATATGAGATGCATGAAATGGCGGCATCCCTTATGCGTCCTAAGGCACCAAAGGCAGGCAAGCGAATTTTCCTGGAATATATTACATTCTTCTGGAACAGACTAAAATTTTTAAAGAAGGTAAGTCTTAGAAATATATTTAGATACAAGGGAAGGCTGTTTATGATGGTGCTCGGCATAGGTGGATGTACAGCCCTTCTTGTAGCTGGCTTTGGAATATATGATTCTATTGCGGACATTGCAGTTAACCAGTTTACCAATATATCTAAATATGATATGGATATTACTCTCAAGGATGGTTCTGAAAATGATGTAGCTTTGCTTGAAAATATGGGATATACAAAGGAAGATTATCTTTTGTATTATCACACATCAGTGGATATGAAGGCAGGAAAGTATACCAAGAACATCTATCTGAATGTATACGACAATGATGCTATTATAGATAGCTTTTATGATATGCATGATTCTAGCGGAAAGCATATTACTTTATCTGACCTAAAGGATAATGAGACTATAATTAACAAAGGCCTTAGTGACAGATATGGAATAAAACCGGGGGATACTATCACAATATCTTCGGATACATTGGCAAAGACCGAATTTAAGGTTGCAGCTATAAATGAAAACTTTATATACAATTACATGTATCTTACTAAGAGTGGATATGAAAGTAATATTGGGCCTCTGCCTGAAAAGAAGAATGTGTATCTAAATGTTAAAGAGGGGGAGGATGCACATGAGGTAGGCGCTAAGCTTATGAATAATAAGGGCGTTTCTGTTGTGTCTGCTACTGTTGATATGCTTGATAGAGTAGATAACATGATGGAAAGCCTTAACATAATTGTTTATCTGGTAATTGGATGTGCTATGGCGCTGTCAGCAGTGGTTGTATATAATTTGACTAACATCAACATCGCAGAGCGTGTAAGAGAAATTGCTACAGTAAAGGTTTTAGGATTTTATAAGGAAGAAACCAGGTCCTATGTATTTAGAGAAAATATAATTTTATCAATAATGGGAGCAGCAGTAGGACTGTTTCTTGGAAAGCTATTACATGCATTTATCATGAGTGAGATAGTGGTGGATTTAATTACATTTGATGTTCGAGTTACACTACTTAGCTACGTCTTGGCCTTTGTGCTTACAGTTGTATTTACATTTATCATCGATTTATTAATGGGAAAGAAGCTAGAGGAAATCAGTATGACAGAATCGCTGAAAGCGGTAGAGTAGATTTCTTCAAAATTGTGTAGATATCCACTAGATTTTAGCGCTTTAGTGTGTTAATGTATTTGGAAAGAAAAAATATAGAGAGGAAGAATCAATGGGAATCAATTACGTAAGTACAAGAGATACTAATAAAACAGAGATTACTGCTTCACAGGCTATCTTAAAGGGCTTGGCTGACGATGGAGGTTTATTCGTTCCTACATCTATTCCAAAGCTTGATAAGTCACTTAAAGAACTTTCAGAGATGACATATCAGCAGGTGGCTTATGAGGTGCTTAAGCTTTTCCTTACAGATTTTACTGAGGATGAGTTAAAGAAATGTATTGAAAGCGCTTATGACAGCAAGTTCGACACAGAAGAGATTGCACCTTTAGTATACGCTGATGGGGCATATTATCTTGAGCTGTTTCATGGTGCAACAATTGCTTTTAAGGATATGGCACTTTCTATCCTGCCACATCTTATGATTACTTCCGCTCGTAAAAATAATATTAAGAACGATATCGTAATTCTTACAGCTACATCAGGTGATACAGGTAAGGCTGCACTTGCAGGTTTTGCTGATGTTGAAGGTACTCGAATCGTTGTATTTTATCCTAAGAATGGTGTATCTGCTATTCAGGAGCGCCAGATGGTTACACAGAAGGGTGATAACACACATGTAGTTGGAATCAAGGGTAACTTTGATCAGGCACAGACGGGTGTTAAGAAGATGTTTAACGACAAGGCCTTAGCTGAAGAGCTTGATAAGGCTGGCTTCCAGCTTTCATCAGCTAACTCAATCAATATCGGACGCCTTGTTCCTCAGATTGCTTATTACGTATATGCTTATGCTAAGCTTTTATCAGAGGAAAAGGTAGCTGATGGTGATACTATTAACGTAGTAGTTCCAACAGGAAACTTTGGTAACATCCTTGCAGCATACTACGCTAAGAACATGGGACTTCCAATTGAAAAGCTTATCTGTGCATCAAATGAGAACAAGGTTCTTTATGATTTCTTTACAACAGGCGAGTACGACAAGAACAGAGAGTTTATTCTTACAAATTCTCCATCAATGGATATTCTTATCTCTAGCAATCTTGAGAGATTAATCTATCATATTGCAGGAGATGACGCTGCTAAAAATAGTGAGCTTATGGAAAGCCTTAAGACAACAGGTAAGTACGAGATCACAGCTGATATGAAGGCTAAGCTTGATAGCTTCTACGGCAATTATGCATCAGAGGAAGAGACAGGCAATACAATTAAAAAGCTATACGAGGATACAGGCTATGTAATCGATACTCACACTTCTGTAGCTGCTACAGTATATAACAAATACAAGGACGAAACAGGAGATGACAAGACTACAGTTATCGCATCTACTGCTAGTCCATTTAAATTCACAAGAGCTGTTATGGGTGCCATCGATTCAGCATACGAAGCTGAGGAAGATTTTGTACTTGTAGACAAGCTTTCAGAAATCGCAAAGGTAGATGTACCTGGCGCCATCGAAGAAATCCGCAAGGCTCCTGTGCGCCACGATACAGTCATCGAAGTAGAGGACATGTGCCCAGAAGTAAAGCGCTTCTTGAATGTATAATAAATATATTAAAGCGGCCTTCAATACAAAAGCCAGTGATGAATTCAATCACTGGCTTATTTTTTGGCTAATTTGATGAGGCGACTTCACAACCTCGGCAAGCGCGAGCAGGTCGTACTAAAAACATATAATCAAATGTATAGTTCCAAATGGGTAGGCTACCGGGAAGTCTACGCATTTGTTAGGTCCGCTGAGGACTCCTTCCATGGTGATTTCAGGTGGTGCAAGTGGAATTGTCTGGGAGGTGTCGTTGGATACGTTGACGATGAAGAGTCCGTTGTGGAGATTGAGGAAATCCTCAAGGGCTGCAATAACGTATTCATCAAATTCTGCAAATTCTTCGTTGGCGTATCTGGATGCAAAGGCAATGGCTGTGTCTCTGTCGCAGTCGATGTGGGTTACATAATCTCTTTCACTGGAAATGGCCTGAGACACTCCAAAGGTGATTGGATATTCATCAAGTACCATAGGTGTGAGAGGAGAAAAGTCCTCCCCAACAAATCGAATTAAGCTGTTAAACATCAGCTCAAGGTACATTACATTTGTAGGCTCTACAGGCATCTCTGCAACCAGGAAGAACTTTGATATTATGGCAGCTATTGCATCCTGGTTTTCTACATCTAAGCTTAGGTCGTAAAGCTCTGTATCATTTCTGTAGTCGAAAAGGATTCTCTCTAAATCTTCGTAGGAGAAGACACCATCTTCAACTAAATTCTGTCCTAAAAGAATGTAATCAGGAGTTTGCATTGATAGCAAATCGTTTACCTGATCTTCTGTAAGGTAACCACGCTCAATTGCTATTTCGCCAAAACGTTTATCTTCTCTGGATTGTACATAAAGACACTCGTCCACTTCCTTGGCAGTCATAAGGCCTTCTTTAATAGCTATGGTACCAAGCTTGATATGAGTTTGTGATAAGCGGGACATGGCTTCGAATAACTGATCCTGAGTTACAATTCCTCTTTGAAGCAGATAATTGCCCAAGAACTGTGTATACATAAATTATTTTCCTCCAAGACGAAGTTCAATTATTTCTTGAATCTGGTTCTTTTCAAAAGGCTTTTGGATAAAGTCCTTTGCTCCAAGCTGAATAGCCTTTTTTAATTGGTCCTGAGTACCAACTGAAGAAACAATTATTATGACTGCTTCATTATCAAATTCTTTAATTTCAGATAGAGCAGTATTGCCATCCTTCTCTGGCATAACGATGTCCATAAATACTAAGTCAGGTTTTTCTGATTTATATAAATCAACAGCTTCAGAACCGTTTTTTCCTTCTATAAATACGGCTCCTTCGGAAACTTCTTTGACGGCATCCATCAATTGCTTCCTTGCCAATACAGAATCATCGCACACTAGTATCTTTTTGCCTGAAATGTTCATACGCTGAATCCTCCTATATAGATTTATAATACAATATACAAAGGCAATATTCAAATGTATTTATCAGATAATAATGTTAAAATTTGTTGAATTGAAGTGAAACATTCTTACATGAAACAATCTTCTTAATTATGGAAAATAAATGGAAGTTTGAGTATAATTATTCATGTTAGAAAAGTATTTGGAGGATTTTGTTATGGACATGAGTTTTATGACTATTTTTGATGTAATTATAGGTATTCTTGGCGTTTACCTTCTCTTCATTGGTATTAAGGGCTATAAGAAGGGGGAGGTTGATCCGATGCTTGTAACTTCAGATGAGCTTCTTAAATGTAAGGATGTTAAGGCTATGTCTAAGGAATTAATGCCAAAGACAGCTATATTCGGCGGCTTTTGTATATTGTTTGGTATACAGGGGCTTTTAAATGATACAGGAAAGCTAGTAGTTTCAAAGGCTGTAAACGCAGGATTTTTGATTGCTTTTGTTGTAATCTACGTGCTTTTTTCTTACTTCCTTCATCAGGCAAAAAAGAAGTATATTCAGTAAATCATTAGTGGAGCATCACCTGAAATTCACATTCAGGTGTAAGATTATTATTAGTGGAGAATATCTTTTACGGAGGTATATATGAAGAAGATTTTGGTTGTAGATGATGAAGAAAAGATTCGTTCTATAATTCGTAAATACGGTGAGTTTGAAGGCTACGAAGTATCTGAAGCCTGCGATGGCATGGATGCTATCTTAAAGGTTAAGGAAAATGGTGATTATGATGTTATTATCATGGATGTTATGATGCCAGAGCTTGACGGATTCTCTGCCTGCAGTGAGATTAAGAAGATTAAGGACATCCCTGTTATTATGCTTTCTGCCAGAGGTGAGGAGTATGATAGAATACATGGATTTGAGGCTGGCGTTGATGATTATGTTGTTAAGCCTTTTTCTCCAAAGGAGCTTATGATGCGTGTAAATGTTGTTACAAGCAGAAGTAGAGCAGAAGAGGGAAATGCAGATATTTTCAGATACGAGGGACTTGAGATTAATTTTACTGCCAGAACAGTATCTATTGATGGTAAGCGTGTTGATATGTCGCCTAAGGAGTATGAGCTTTTATTCTACCTGGTAAGAAACAAGAATATTGCATTGGAGCGTGAGAAGCTTATTACTGAGGTGTGGGGCTATGATTATTATGGGGATGACAGAACCTTAGACACTCATATTAAGCTACTACGCAACAGCCTTGGAGAATACCGCAAGCTTCTTGTTACACTTCGCGGTGTTGGTTATAGATTTGAAGCCTAATTTGGAGGAAGCAATTGAAAAAAAGTCGAATTAGTGTAAAGTGGAAGACATTTTTTATATTCTTAGTTTTTGCCATAGTACTTTTGGGAGTACTATGGTTTTTTCAGATTGTCTATCTTGATGATTTTTACAAGATTATAAAAAGGCAGGAAACGGAAGTTGTGTTAAAGGATGTGGAGGACATTCTTTATACATCTGAAAATCCTGATGATGACATAGAAAAAATAGCGGCCAGCAATAATCTGGGCATTTACATTACAGATAAGAATGGTGTGCCACTTTATAATGCTGAGTATATATCTAATTCTCAAATGTCATCTTTGCCACAATTCATGTTTGGTTTGTTCTATGACCAGGCTGTAGCAAATGGAGGCGAGGCTGTTATTGAATTCAAGGGCAGCGAAATGCAAAAGAAGGTAGAAAGAGCAAGATATGCCTTTGAAAATATAGGAGATAACCCAGCAGAACAAGGAGAAAATGGTACTGATACTACCGAGGAAAGCGATAATGATAATTTAGATGATGCGGACGATACTGCTAGTGGGGATGAAAATGATGAGGCCCAATCACAAGAAGAAGCTGTTCCTGAAAAGCCAGCTGGTAAAATCGCATATACCATACCAGAAGAAAAGCGTGAAGAGGTATTTAGACAAAATATAGGTAATGATATGGCTGAATCTGTAATCTATGTTCGCATCATTGAAAACAATGGATTAGAAGAGGTTATAATGGTAAATTCTGTGTTGACTCCCGTTGATGCCACAGTATCCACCTTAAAGGTTCAGCTTAGATTCATATCTGCAATTATGATTGTTATAGCATTTGCTCTTGCTGCTACTTTATCAAAAAGTTTGTCTCATTCAATTATTATTATTAATGAAGGAGCAAAGAGACTGGCAGATGGTGATTATTCTGTTAAGTTTAACTCTAGGGACTATATGGAGGTGGCAGAGTTATCTGATACACTTAATTACACTGCTACAGAGCTTGGCAAGACGGACAGCTTCCAAAAGGAATTGATTGCAAATGTATCCCATGATTTGCGTACTCCTCTTACCATGATAAAAGGCTATGCAGAAGTTATGCGTGATATTCCAGGGGAGAACACTCCTGAAAATGTGCAGGTCATCATTGATGAGACAGAGCGACTTACTGGGCTTGTTAATGATATGCTGGATATTTCTAAACTAAAGGCTGGCACCATGACTATTCAGCCGGAAGAGTACAATATCACTGAAAGTATTCGTCACGTACTGGAAAGATACAATAAGCTTCGTGAGGTAGAAGGGTATACTATTGATTTTCAGTATGATGATGAGGTTATCGTATATGCGGATGAGCAGAAGATGTATCAGGTACTTTATAATCTTGTGAATAATGCCATCAATTACACAGGACCTGACAAGAAGGTTACAGTTATTCAAAAGGTGATTGATGATACCCTAAGGATAGAAGTAAAGGATACAGGCGATGGTGTTAAGCAGGAAGATATTCCTTATGTTTGGGATAGATACTACAAAGATAAAACAGCCCACAAGCGCGCCATCTCTGGCACAGGCTTAGGACTGTCTATTGTAAAAAACGTATTAGAATTACATGGCGCCAAGTATGGTGTTTCATCAAAACAAGGTCAAGGCGCCACATTCTGGTTCGAATTATCGTTGGATTTAAACGAAGAGTAATTATTTCACACCGCTATATTTCTCTTCGCAATACTTACAGCGATATACTTCGTTTTCTTCATCTGTAAGGATGAAGATTTGATCTAGCTCTTGTTCCACGGTGCTTATGCATCGTGGATTTTTGCAGCTAATAACATTTTTGATTTCTTTAGGCAGCTTTAGCTGTCTTTTTTCAACTATGGCATCATCCTTAATAATATTGCAGGTGATGTTATGGTCGATAAATCCTAATATATCCAAATCAACTCTCTCTATTGGACATTCTATTTTTATAATATCTTTGCGACCCATTTTATTTGATTTTGCATTCATAATCATGGCGATTGTGCAGTCACAGCCTAAGTCTTCAAGATGCAGGTCGCGATAAATAGTCATAGACTCGCCGGCTTTAATATGATCTAACACAAATCCCTCATGTATTCCACTTATATTAAGCATGTCATTTCCTCCTAAGTTTTTTTCTCGCCTGTTACGCAGACAATAAAATATATTCTTTCGTCGACTGATGTCTCCTGCAGAAAATATTTTATTGTCTACTACAGGCTACTTGAACACAGTTATATGGCTTGCCTGTTACGTACACAATCATAAATAATCCTTCGTCGACTGATGTCTCCTTCGGAAACATTTATGATTGTTTACTACAGGCTATTTGAACATATTGAATTGTCTACTACAGGCTACTTGAACACAGTGATATATGGCTCGCCTGTTACGGACAGGCTATTTATACTAATTCTAATAGTGTTAGGATTAGCGCCATACGTATGTAGACGCCGTACTGGGCTTGGGTGAAGTACATGGCGCGAGGGTCTTCGTCTACATCTACGGATATTTCGTTGACACGAGGTAGTGGGTGAAGAACCATCATGTCTTCTTTGGCAAGTTGCATTTTTTCAGGTGTAAGTATGAAGAAATCCTTTAAACGGATATAGTCTTCTTCGTTGAAGAAAAGCTCTTTTTGAACACGTGTCATATAGAGTATATCAAGCTCGCTCATAACATCATCCAAAGAATCCACTTCCTTATATTCGTAGCCATTTTTCTCAAGCACATCCTCTCGGATGTATTCTGGAACCTTTAGCTCTTCAGGTGAGATAAGTACGAATTTGATTCCAGGATAGCGCACAAGTGCATTGATTAGAGAGTGAACTGTACGGCCAAACTTTAAATCGCCACAAAGTCCGATAGTAAGGTCTTTGATTTCACCACGTAAAGAGCGGATAGTAAATAAATCTGTAAGTGTTTGAGTGGGATGTTGATGACCGCCATCACCGGCGTTAATAACTGGAATACGTGAACGCTGCGAAGCAACAAGTGGAGCGCCTTCTTTAGGATGACGCATAGCGCAAATATCTGCGTAAGAAGAAATGACGCGAATGGTGTCGGAAACACTTTCGCCTTTAGCTGCTGATGAAGAATCAGCGGAAGAGAAACCAAGAACTGAACCGCCAAGGTTAAGCATGGCAGCTTCAAAAGAAAGTCGTGTACGTGTACTTGGTTCATAAAAACAGGTGGCAAGCTTTTTACCGTGGCACTTTTCAGAATAATTCTCAGGATGATTCTTAATATCATCGGCCAGGTCCATAAGCTGCTCTAATTCCTCTCTAGAAAAATCTAGAGGGCTCATTAGGTGTCGCATTGATTATCCTCCCTATGAAATTTGTTTTCAAAATCAATTTATTCTACCACATTGAATTTAAAATAAAAGCCTTTTATGATAAAATATTTTTCATGAAATACGCAGACCTTATAATTGACATATCTCACGAGAGATTAGATAAGACATTTGAATATATTGTTCCATCTGAGCTTGAAGATGAAATTCATGAGGGAATGCAGGTGGTTATTCCATTTGGAGCGGGAAATCGTGCTATCACAGGTTACGTGGTTGGCTTGCATGATAAGCCTAAGTTTGATGTTACAAAGCTGAAGCCTATTGCGAGGGTTGTTAAGGATAGTATCGCTATAGAGTCTCAGCTTATTTCTTTGGCTGCTTTTCTTAAGCGCAATTATGGAAGCACCATGAATCAGGCGCTTAAGACTGTGATTCCTATCAAAAAAAAGGAAAATGAGAAGCTTAAGAAGGAGATAAGCCTAGCGGTTAGCACTAATCAGGCCAGGATTGAATTAAACGAATTGCTTACTAACAAGAGGCACGCTGTTGGTAAGGAAAGGCTTCTTAAGGAGCTGCTTGAGGTAGATGTTTTGGACTGGGAGCTTGCTACTAAAAAGCTGCAGATTCCCACATCTAACATTAGGGATTTAGAGGCAAAAGGAATAGTTAAGATTGATTCTGTTAGAACCTTTAGAAATCCTCATTTGCAGGCAGATGCAACTAGGGGGAGAGTTACTCTTAATGAGGAGCAAGAGGCGGCGGCAGAACAGATAAAGGCAGATATCGATACAGGTCGTCACAAGACATATCTTATTCACGGTGTTACTGGCTCTGGTAAGACAGAGGTGTACATGGATGTTATGGAGCATGTGATAAATATGGGTAAGCAGGTGATTGTGCTTATTCCAGAGATTGCTCTTACCTATCAGACCGTAATGAGATTTTACACCAGGTTTGGAGATTCAGTTAGTATCCTAAATAGCCGCATGTCACCTGGGGAGCGCTTCGATCAATTTGAAAGGGCCAAATCAGGAGAGATAAGTATTATGGTAGGCCCGCGTTCGGCACTTTTTACTCCATTTACTAATCTTGGTCTTATCATCATAGATGAGGAGCATGAGCCTAGCTACAAATCAGAGGTGGTGCCAAGATATCATGCCAGGGAAACAGCGGTGTACAGAGCTTCGCTTACAGGAGCTACTGTTATATTAGGCTCAGCCACTCCTAGCTTGGAGGCATACTCTAGGGCAATCTCAGGTGAGTATCAGCTTATCACACTTAATAATCGAGCTATGGGTCAGGATATGGCACAATGCGAAATAGTGGATCTTAGGGCTGAGCTGCAATCAGGCAATCGTTCAATGCTTAGCCGCAGGCTAAAGGAGCTTATGGCAGACAGGCTATCAAAGAAGCAGCAGATAATGCTGTTTTTGAATAGGCGAGGTCTTATGGGCTTTGTTTCATGCAGAGCCTGTGGTCATGTGCTAAAATGTCCTCACTGTGATGTGGCACTTCATCTACATGCAGGTGGTGTAATGAAATGCCATTATTGCGGATATACCACTAAGGCAGCCAAGACTTGTCCTAGCTGCGGCAGCAAATACATCGGAAGCTTTAAGGCTGGAACCCAGCGTTTAGAGGAGATCGTTAAGGAAGCATTTCCTACGGCAAGGGTTCTTAGAATGGATGCCGATACCACATCAGGCAAGAATGGCCATGAGGAAATCCTATCGGCCTTTGCGGCCCACGAGGCAGATGTTCTTATTGGAACGCAGATGATTGTTAAGGGGCACGACTTTGCCAATGTTACACTTGTTGGTATAATAGCAGCAGATATATCACTTAATGAATCAGATTTCCACAGCGGCGAGCGTACCTTTCAGCTTCTTACCCAGGCTGTAGGTCGAGCAGGCAGGGGCAGCGAACCTGGCATTGCGGTCATTCAAACATATCAGCCTGAAAATTACGCAGTAGTTACATCAGCTAATCAGGATTACGATAGCTTTTTCAAGCAGGAGTTTGCATACAGAAGGTTGCTTCAATATCCACCTTGTTCACACATCCTTGGTATTCAGGTTAGCAGTGAAAAGCAAGCTGATGCAATCGCTCAGGCGGATATACTGGCAGCTGTAATCAGACAGGCTGATTCAGATATTATTATCATGGGCCCTGAGGATGCATACATAGGAAAACTTAAGGATGTTTATCGAAGAGTTATCTATGTAAAGGCTGACGAATATGATAGACTAGTAAGGGTTAAGGATGAAATCGACAAATTTTTACTTGAACAAAAGCAGTATCGAAGTACAACTACTTGGTTCGACTTCGATCCAATATCAACAATATAGTTTTTTATGAAAGGATTTATGAAATGGCACTATTAGAAATTAGAGAATATGGAAAAGATGATGTATTACTTAAGGTGTGCAAGCCTGTAAAGGAGCTTACACCTCGTCTTAAGACCTTAATCGAGGACATGTATGAGACTATGTATGATGCAGATGGTGTAGGACTTGCTGCCCCTCAGGTAGGCGTTCTTCGCCGCATTTGTGTTATCGATGTAGGCGAAGGTCCTGTTACACTTATTAATCCAGAGGTTCTTGAAACATCTGGAGAGCAGACTGGTAACGAGGGCTGCCTTTCAGTTCCAGGTAAGACAGGCATGGTTACTCGTCCTAATTACGCCAAGGTAAAGGCTCTTAATGAGGATATGGAAGAGTACATTGTAGAGGGTGAAGGCCTTATGGCACGCGCTCTTTTACATGAGATTGATCATCTTGACGGTCATATCTACACAGAAAAGGTAGAGGGCGAGCTTTACAATGTAGAAGACCTTATGGAAGAGTACGAAGAAGAATAAACAATTAAAAGGACTTGAGTAAGCGACATGAATAATGATTATGAAAAATTAAATAGCGAGAGAGCACATAGCTTAAGCAGAGCTAGAAGAAGGAAAGCACTTCAAAGAAGAAGGATAATGGTTGCCACTATTGCGGGAGTGGTTGCATTAGTACTTGTTATTGGAACTGTGTTGATTGTTAAGAAGGTGCATTCTAAGAATGAAGAGCCTGCTGAAATAGCAGAGACTGTGGAGAACCCTTCTGAGGATGATACGGCTTCAGATGCAAAGATAGAAGTGGTTTATCCTGATGAGGAAGTGGCTGATGATTCAGA
>JAGBJE010000149.1 GCA_017934625.1 Pseudobutyrivibrio sp.
CAACCACAGATAATCATAATCTGTAATGCCTTCTATATATGTAGGATTTCTATATTCTGGGGTGAATACAATATAACCTATTTCATCTGCCAGCCCGCTTTGCCTGGGTATACCAAATTTCTGCGTAAATCCTGTTTTAATGTATGCAATTTCTTTTAATTCCATCTTTACCTCAGCTTGTTTAATCAAAAATAGTACTGCTTATATGCATCTTCGAATATCATTATACTAATACATATTAAAAAAGGCAGTACCTAAAGTACTGCCCAATAATAATCTCTATTACTTTCCTTCGTATGTAACAACTGATGCTACATCATACTTAGCAAGCTTCTCACGTCCGTTAAGACCTGCAAGCTCCATAAGGAAGACAATCTTAACAACCTCTCCGCCAAGCTCCTCAACAAGCTGAGCTGCTGCTTCGATTGTACCGCCTGTAGCGATAAGGTCATCTACGATAACTACCTTCTGACCTGGCTTAACTGCATCCTTATGCATCTCAATAGTAGCTGTGCCATACTCAAGGTCGTATGTCTTCTCGATAGTCTCGCAAGGAAGCTTACCCTTCTTACGAATAAGGACGAATGGCTTACCAAGTGCGTATGCAAGTGGTGCGCCAAATATAAATCCACGGCTCTCAGCGCCTGCGATAACATCACAATCAACATTCTCAAGTAACTTCTTCATCTCATCAATAGCGAGGTGGAAGCCCTCAGCATCCTGTAAGATGCTAGTAACATCACGGAACATGATGCCTGGCTCTGGGAAATCCGGAATAGTTCTGATATAATCTTCTACTTTTTTCATATGACTCCTTCTATTAACGTGCCGCATAATTTCCTATGGAACGGCAAACAATAAAGTCGGATAAAGATATTATCCTTATAAAGTATAAAGTTTTTACACAAAGATTTCAAGTGTAGAAGCGATATTGAAGCGATATTAGACAATACCTTATTTAACGTCAAGTTTCACAAAGCTAAAAAAGGGGTCCCGAAGGACCCCAATTTGTGGATAGTACTAAGCCTCGATTTCGGAAGCTTATGTGTACCGATGCGTTTGGCCACGCTAATTACTGAAGTATTGAAAGAACACCCTGTGTTGCCTGGTTTGCCTGAGCGAGCATTGACTGGCCTGCCTGAGCAAGAATATTGTTCTTGCTGTATGTAACCATCTCGTCAGCCATATCTGTATCACGGATACGTGATTCAGCGGCATCTGTGTTCTCAACTACGTTATCAAGATTTGCTATACTGTGCTCTAATCTGTTCTGTACGGCACCAAGACTTGAACGTTGTGCTGATACCTTTGCAAGTGCATCAGCGATTGAATCGATTGCATATGTTGCTGCTTTACCTGTAGCATCAGAAACATTTAAGCCCTGAATACCAAGTGCTGCAGCGCTCATTGACTCAATAGTAACACCAATCTTATTTGTCATATCAGCATCAGAACCAACATGAAGATTGAATGTAAGTTCATTAGCTATTTCAACATCCTGCTTATCGAAAGTGAATGTAACATTATGATGCTTACCACTAGTTGTTAAATCAGATTCCAATTTGTTATTTACACTCTCTGCTGTAATAGCTGTGCCTTCCAACTTAATGTTAGATGCATTGATTGTAACAGGTGAATCTGCACCGATTGAAGAAGCTGCCTTTAGCTCAGTTGCAATCATTTCATAAGCCTTGTTAGCTGTGATAAGTAAACGGTTCTTATCATCAATTCCATCTGTTCCCGGTTCGTTATCACTGAAAATAGTAGCTGAAATGCCATTATAAGTAATTGTTGAACCATTGTTAGCAAATGCGCTTAGCTTAGAGTATGAAATCTTTGACTGTGTTACGTCTGTATATGTATCAAAGGTATAAGACTTTCCGTCAATTGTTACAACTGCGCCTGGAGCATTAGCTTCTTCTGGCAATTTGATTACCTGCTTAGCATGTTCTAGTGTGTCAGCACCAATCTCATATGTAGTTCCACCAATAGTAACTTTGTCACCCATTGCAAGTGCCTGCATTGTAAATGTAGCCTTTGTTGCATTCTGAGTAAGTGTACCATCAAGTCCTGCATCATGAGCAGCAATCTTTACATTCTTGGTGCCATAGTAGCCCTTGAGAAGATAGGTCTCGTTGAACTTAGTTGTCTCTGCAACACGATCAATTTCTGTTGTTAACTGTTCGATTTCATCCTGAATAGATGTACGATCAGACTCAGAGTTTGTACCGTTTGCTGCCTGTACTGCCAACTCATTCATTCTCTGTAACATAGAATGTACCTCTGTAAGGGCACCCTCGGCTGTTTGTACTGCTGAGATACCGTCTGATGCGTTGGTTGAAGCCTGATCCAGACCACGAATCTGCTTTCTCATTTTCTCTGAAATTGAGAGACCAGCTGCATCATCAGCGGCTCTGTTGATTCTAAAACCACTTGAAAGTTTCTCAGTAGACTTAGACTGAGCATTTGTTGTAATTCCTAACATTCTTGAAGCATTAGCTGCCTGCATATTGTGTTGTACTACCATAATTTCTACCTCCTTGTAGATACTCTCACGATTCCATTCATGAGAGATGCGATATTTTTTCGCATAACACCAGTTAATTATCTTAAAAAAGTTTCATGACATGGAAACATACATACTTTAGGCTTATTTCCAGTATCTATATTACAAGGGAGTGACCAACCTCCGCGTGTAATCAAGGAAAGAAATTAAAGTAGTTTAGCTTTATTAAATTGTAAAGCTACGAGTTTAGTTTAGTCACTTTTCCGCGCGATAATGAAAAACAACTAAACTTAGGTGGACAACAAATACATTTTGTATACTGTTTCCATCTACTACAATTATCGGAAAAGATTTGGGAAACTTTAGAATGGATTTCAAAAAAAATAGGACCTCCAATTGGAGGTCCAAATCAATACATCCTTGTAAGTTACTCTTTGAAGTCCCTTTCCAAGAGAGTGCCTGAGGCACTGTTTTGAAAATTTAGGGGCCTGCTAGGGGATAGCAAGCCCCCTAATTTCACTAGTTATTTAACTAGTCTGCGCGAAACGAATAATTAGGATTTCGAAAATCCTATGAAATTATCCAATGATACTCGCCCGTTTAAAAATCACCTGCGGTGATGGGCTCGTCATGTTCGTGATTTTTCAAGTCAAGCTTTAAAAATCACGAATTATCCTAAGATTGAAAGTACACCCTGTGTAGACTGGTTAGCCTGTGCAAGCATTGCCTGGCCTGCCTGCTGAAGAATATTATTCTTGCTGTAGTTAACCATTTCGTCAGCCATATCTGTATCACGGATACGAGATTCAGCAGCGTTAGTATTCTCAACTACGTTGTCTACGTTAGCGATTGTATGCTCTAATCTGTTCTGGATAGCACCGAGTGAAGATCTCTGCTCAGATACCTTTGCTACAGCATCAGCGATTGCATCGATTGCATATGTAGCTGCCTTACCTGTTGCATCAGAAACGTTAAGTCCCTTAACACCAAGTGAAGCTGAGCTCATGTTCTCGATTGTAACACCAATCTTGTTTGTCATATCGGCATCAGAACCTACATGTAAGTTGAATGAAAGCTCATTAGCAACTTTTGCTGTTCCTTTATCGAAGCTGAACGAAACCTGCTTATTCTTAATATCTGCGTCTTCTGCTGTCTTGCCATTTAAGGTATCACCTACTGCATCTGTAGTTCCAGCTTTTTTAGCTGCTTCAACAGATACAACGGCATCTGCGCCAATTGAAGATGCTGCCTTAAGCTCTGAAGCTATCATTGAATAAGCTTTTGATGCTGTAATAAGAATTCTATTCTTAGGGTCAACATCTGCACCAGCGGCTGTACTAAACATTGTAGCTGACTTTCCATTATAAGTAATAGTTGAACCAGAGTTAGCAAATGAAGATAACTTAGCTAATGAAATCTTTGACTGCGATACATCTGTTGTACTTCCATCGATTGTATAAGACTTACCATCA
>JAGBJE010000150.1 GCA_017934625.1 Pseudobutyrivibrio sp.
ACATTTATGGGTTCAGTGCTTAATTCTGTACTCGAGGTTGGTATCGATAATTATGATGAAGATTCTCTTATGGCAATGCTTACTACAGCAAATGCTGCGGCTTCATTAATCACTACAAAGCGTGGTGCACTTAAGGTGATGCCTACAGTAGAGGAAATCGAAAATTATAAGAAAACATTGTAATAACAATGGATTTATAGTATAGTATCAAGAGCAAATACTTTAGCATATTAAAGTGGACGCTCTTGATACTATCTTTTTATATAGAGGTATTACATGGATTTATTTGATTATATGAGGCAGGAGGCCAAGAAAAAGGAATCACCTCTTGCAGCAAGGCTTCGTCCAACCACATTAGATGAGGTGGTAGGGCAGCAGCATATCATCGGTAAGGATAAGCTTTTATATCGAGCTATTAAGGCTGATAAGCTTTCTTCTATTATATTTTACGGACCGCCAGGTACCGGCAAGACCACATTAGCACAGGTTATTGCACATACCACTTCGGCAGAATTTACATCAATTAACGCAACTACATCAGGTAAGAAGGACATGGAGGCCGTGGTAGAAGGGGCTAAGCAGACCTTAGGTGCCTACGGCAAAAAGACCATCCTTTTTATCGATGAGATTCACAGATTTAATAAAGGACAACAGGATTATCTTCTCCCATTTGTGGAGGATGGAACTATCATACTGATAGGTGCCACCACGGAAAATCCTTACTTCGAGGTAAACGGCGCGCTTCTTTCACGCTCCATTATATTCGAGCTTAAGCCACTGGATGCAGAGGATATTAAGACTCTCATTTTGAGAGCTCTCACTGATAACGAAAAGGGCTTAGGCAGCTATGATGCCATCATTGATGATGATGCACTTGATTTCCTTGCAGACATAGCAAATGGTGATGCCAGAAGTGCTCTTACAGCTATAGAGCTAGGCGTTCTTACCACTGACAGGTCAGATGATGGTAAGATTCACATCACCATAGATGTTGCCAGCGAGTGCATCCAGCGAAGAGTTATTAAATACGACAAAGATGGCGATAATCATTATGACACCATCTCAGCTTTTATTAAGAGTATGAGAGGAAGCGACCCGGATGCTGCAGTGTATTATCTGGCTAGGATGCTATACGCAGGGGAAGACCCTAAGTTTATTGCAAGGCGTATATGTATCTGCGCATCAGAGGATGTTGGAAATGCGGACCCACAGGCACTTGTAGTTGCCACCAGCGCATTTCTTGCTACAGAGCGTATCGGCATGCCAGAGTGTCAGATTATATTATCTCATGCAGCCACCTATGTGGCCTGCGCACCAAAGTCAAATGCAGCCTACGGAGCCATTGACCTTGCCATGCAGGAGGTAAAGAACAACACCACCAGACCAATTCCTACACACTTACAGGATGCCCACTACAAATCAGCAGGCAAGCTTGGTCATGGTATCGGCTATGAATACGCCCACGATTTCCCAAATCATTTCTCACACCAAAGGTACCTGCCTGAGGGCCTTGAGATAGGGGATTTCTACAAGCCAGGTAATCTTGGCTATGAAAAGCAAATAAAAGACTATCTAGAATATATAAGAACCCACTAAAAGCCTTCCCCTTGAGGGGAAGGGGGACCGCTTTAGCGGTGGATGAGGTGGAAATAGATATAAGAAAGAGAGAGGACCAAAATGAAAAAGTACACTGAAATGACCCCAGAAGAACTAGCAGCAGAGAAGGAGCTCCTTAGAAAGGAATATGTTGCATGGCAGGCAAAGGGCTTAAAGCTTGATATGAGCAGAGGTAAGCCATCTGTAGAACAGCTTAATCTTTCTATGCCACTTTTCGATATTCTCGATGGAAAGTCACTTATGAAGTGCATGAACGGTGTTGAGACTAGAAACTACGGCCAGCTTGAGGGTATTGTTGAGGCACAGCATCTTATGGCAGAGATTATGGATTGCCAGCCAGAGCAGGTAATTGTTTGCGGTAACTCATCTCTTAATATTATGTTTGATACAGTTGCCCGTGGTTACATGTTTGGTTTTGATGGATGTACACCATGGTGCAAGCTAGAGCGTGTAAGATGGTTATGCCCAGTTCCAGGATACGACAGACATTTTGCTATTACACAGCATTTCGGATTTGATATGATTAACGTTCCTATGAACGAGGACGGCCCTGATATGGATGTTATCGAAGGCTTAGTTGCAGCAGATGACAGCATCAAGGGTATCTGGTGTGTTCCAAAGTACTCTAACCCACAGGGTATCGTATATTCGGATGAGGTTGTTAGACGTATGGCTAATCTTAAGCCTGCAGCTAAGGATTTTAGAGTGTTCTGGGATAATGCTTATGCAGTTCATCACCTTTACAAGGAAAAGAGCAAGATTTTAAATATCCTTCACGAATGTGAGGAAGCAGATAACCCTAACCTTGTTTTCGAGTTTGCATCTACATCAAAGATTACATTTGCAGGTGGCGGTATTGCTGCAATCGCATGTAACCACAACAACCGTGAGGAGCTTAAGAGAACACTTACAGTTCAGACAATTGGATTCGACAAGATTAACATGCTTCGTCATGCCAGATATTTCCAGGATGTTGAATCAGTATCTAAGCACATGGAAAAGCATGCCAAGATTCTTCGTCCTAAGTTTGAGCTTGTTATCAAGACAATGGAAGAGGATTTAACAGGACCAGGCTGTGGTTCATGGATTTCACCAAAGGGTGGATACTTTATCACATTTGAGGCTCCTAAGGGAACAGCTACTCGTATCGTAGATTTGGCTTCAGAGGCTGGCGTTAAGCTTACACCTGCCGGTGCTCCATTCCCATACCATATGGATCCAGCAGATTCAATCATCCGCTTCGCACCATCTCTTCCACCAATCGAAGAGCTTGAACAGGCAGCAAAGATCTTTACTGTATGCGCACGTATCGCATATCTTGAAAAGCTTATTTTGGCTAAGATGGAATAATATGACATAAAAGGTAAAGGCGCAGGAAAATCCTGTGCCTTTTTTAATCTAAAAGTGGCTATTCCTCATCTGTATTACTTATGGTAAAATAACCAATAGCAAGCTCTTTTGAGCAAATAATGGGAGGATATATCATGGGTAACGCAATTGTCGCACAGTCGGGTGGCCCTACTGTTGCAATTAATGCCAGCCTTGCTGGTGTCATTGAAGGTGCGCTTGCATCAAAATACGATAATATCTACGGGTCCTTAAACGGAATTCTCGGTATCAAAGATGACAATGTCATTGACCTTGGAAAAATCGCAAATTCAGATCCAAACTTTATTAAACAACTTAAGACAACACCTGCTATGTTTTTAGGTTCATGCCGTTTTAAGCTACCTAGCGTAGATTCAAACGACCCTATCTACAAGCATCTCTTTGAGCAGTTCGATAGATACAATATCGACGCATTTTTCTACATCGGCGGAAATGATTCTATGGATACCGTTGATAAGCTTTCTGCATATGCAAAGCAAATCGATTCACACATCAGATTTATTGGAGTCCCTAAAACAATTGATAATGATCTTTGTGTAACTGACCATACTCCTGGTTTTGGTTCAGCTGCTAAATATATTGCAACCACTACAATGGAAGTGGTATACGACGCTAAGATTTACAATTCACCTAGCGTTACTATAATCGAGGTAATGGGACGTGATGCAAGTTGGCTTACAGCAGCTACATCACTTGCAAGAAATGAATATTGTGCAGGCCCAGATTTAATTTACTTACCTGAGGTTCCATTTAATACAGAGATTTTTGTAAACGATTTATCTCGCCTCCTAAAGGAAAAGACTAATATCGTTGTTGCAGTTTCAGAGGGCATCCGTGATGCAGCAGGAGAGTACATCTCTGCCTCAACAGGAACTCTTGATAACTTTGGTCATGCTCAGCTTTCAGGAGCAGGCAAGACTCTTGAGTATCTTGTTAAGGATAGACTTGGCTGCAAGTGCCGTTCTATCGAGGTAAATGTACTTCAGCGTGCAGCAGCTCACATCAGCTCACTTACAGATATCTTAGAATCTGTAGAGCTTGGCAAGAATGGTGTTAAGTTTGCAGAAGATGGTGTTACTGGTGCTATGGTAATACTGAAGCGTACCAGCAATGAACCATACACTGTAGAGTACGATTATGCTAAGATTCATGATATAGCAAATGAAGCAAAGGAAGTGCCTAAGGAGTGGATTAATTCATCACATAATTGGG
>JAGBJE010000151.1 GCA_017934625.1 Pseudobutyrivibrio sp.
CTGAGGCTTAACAGCTGGAATCAAATCAGCGCATGCATCCATAATCTGTCTATTATAGTCAAACATTGCCTCACCAACTGCTTCAAGTGTCTGGCCTTGCTCTGCCATGTGCTTCTCCACCAGTGACTTTGGCATAAGCTTTATAGTAGGATCAAGTCCCACAACGATTGGTGCATTCTTCTCAGTAATCTGATTAATTAATCTTTGAATCATAATATATCCTCCAGTTTTTCTCTCGCCTGTTACGCTATCAAAGATAAATATTACACACTCGACTAGGATGTCTCGCTTAGTAATATTTTTCTTTGACAGCTACGGCTACTTTTACGTTCTCACAGCTAGGTATTGCACACGGCGACTACTAGCTACGATAAACAACCTTACCACCGAAGATGGTGGTTACCACCTTACCCTGGACCTTACGACCTTCGTATGGCATATTTTTGGACTTACCGGCGAAATCTGCAGCGTGAATTTCATACTCTACATTTGGGTCAAAGATGGTGATATCAGCTGTTTTACCCACAGATAAGTAGCCTAAATCATTAAGGCCAAGTATTCTTGCAGGGTTGCTGCTCATGTATGCTGCCATCTGAAGTGGGCTAATTATCCCACCGCATACAAGCTCTGTATATGTAAGTGATGCGCTAGTCTCTAATCCCACTATTCCAAATGGTGATGCGAAACCCTTTGCCTTTTCCTCTGCGGTATGAGGCGCATGGTCTGTAGATATTACCTCAAACACGCCCTCAGAGAGGCCCTTTCTAAGAGCCTGCCTATCCTCTGCAGTTCTTACAGGTGGATTCATTTTGTAATTGCCATCTCCTGGCACTATATCGTCCTCTGTAAGAGTGAAATGATGTGGACATACCTCTCCAGATACCTTAACGCCTCTAGCCTTGGCTTCCTTTACAATATCATAGCTCTCCTTTGTTGAGCAGTGGCATAGATGAAGTGTTGCTCCTGTCTCCTCAGCAAGCATTACATCCCTGGCCTCAATTATGTTTTCTACAGCATTACTGATTCCCTTTTCTCCCATGGAATCAGATTTTGTTCCCATGTTCATAACGCCACCCTGCACGAGATTAATATCCTCACAATGGGCAAGCACAGGAACATTTGCCTTTGCCACAATCTTCATAGCCTCACGGTATACACCTGAGTCCATAACAGATTTTCCATCCTCGGAGATTGCAGGAATTCCTTCTTTAATCATTCCCTCTAAATCAGAAAGCTCCTTGCCTTCCATCCCCTTTGTAACAGAACCTACCTGAAGTACCCTTGTAAGACCTACAGCCCTTCCTTTGTCATGGACATATTTAACAAGCTCAGGATTATCAACAACTGGCTTTGTGTTTGGCATGGCAAGTACTGTGGTTACGCCGCCTCTTGCAGCCGCTTTCGAACCTGTTTCAATATCTTCTTTTGCCGTCTGTCCCGGATCTCTAAAGTGTACATGCATATCGATGAAACCCGGAAATATCATGCATCCCTTAGCATCAATTACTTCATCAGAAAAAACGGGAACAATTTCAGCCGAAATAGCTGAAATACTGTTCCCGTCTATCTTGATATCTAATAATTCATCTGTGTTAGTTGGTGGATTTAACACCCTACCATTTTTGATAATTAGGCTCATGCTATACCTCTTTTCTCTAAACTTTCAATAGTATAGCATAAACCTTCTCAATATGAAACTAATAAAGCCCAAATTAAGTCACTATTTAAGTAGCAAAATCCACATGCTGGATTCCGCCTGCATGACCGTCAGATTCGTGTAGAAATATTCCAGATTCCCTTATGGCAGCCCTGGCAACATTTGCATCATCATGATTGATGAATTCTGTTGAAGCTCTACCCAGGAAGATAGCTCCAACATCCGACTGCTTTAATGTATAAAGCTCCATGTCCCCCTTTTCATTCATAGACCATACTCTTAACTTTTCAAATATAGGGTCATTTTCATCTATCCATCCATTGCAATCTTCATCAAACACGGCAAGCTCAGAAAATCCATCACCACTGATTGTGCCGAACAATTCTTTCCCATCGTTTATCTCACCATCTTCATTTTTATCCAGCGCTAAAAATCCCTGTCCAACTGCCAGCTTATTTATTTCATCTTCTTTGCCATCTCCATCCAAGTCGAAGAAAAATGTCTGATTAGATATGGTAGCAGGATTATCATTCAGATTAATCACAAGTGGATCTATGAAATTTGTAAATGTAGACTGAATACTTTCATACTCCTCCTTAAAGGATTCTGACATTTCGAATCCATAGTCGAAGCTAAGCCTACGTCCGTCAGCAGTAACAGCTGTTCCCTTTGAAATGTAAGAAACAGACTGAGTTTCAGTGTGTTCATAGCTAACAGATGTGGTTGTTACCTGACCTGCATTCTCTTGGAAGAAATCTGAAAGTAAATCAGAAAAACTTGATTTCTCACCGAAGATTCGACTTAACAAAAGAACCCTTAACAGATAACTCATGGTCTGCATTCTGGTTTCTCGATTTGCTAGAGGTGATGTTCCTTTTTCATCCTCTAGCATGCTCAAATCCTTGACATCCGTTGCATTTTCACTCCCATCCGGAAGCTTAAATGTGATATCTCCAATTTTGATTGCCGGGTTCTGGCTAACTTGAATTTTAGCCTTTGTAGTAACTGAATAGTTACTTTTCGAGGTCATTTGAACCTCAGAGTTTTGAATTACCATGCTCTTCCCTCCTATAAATGATGGTTACTATTTATAAAGGGAAATTCCATTTTCCTATCACAGGATTCCTAAATAAGAAAACCAGGAAAGCATACGCCCTCCTGGTCCTGTGATTATCGTCCGTGTAACTATATATCGGCCAAATTATCTTCTTCCTTAACAGATGCCGAACCTCTTTTTAATAGAAGCAATCCACCGTAGGTTACAATCAGTGCAAATAGCACACTAAAGAAAAATGAAATAATTGTGTCTCCACTAAATGGTAATAATTCTGAGAAGAATGTTCCCACTATGTTATACAATATATGGACAAAAATAGTTAATAGAATATTATCATACATATGCATTATATATCCTAAGCCTAGGCCTAAAACAAATGCATAGCAGCCTTGGATGACATTCAGATGAAATGCTCCAAATAAAATTGCTTGAACAATTATGGCCATATAATATGGCATTACCTTTTTAGCTGCTGAAAATGTTACTCCTCGGAAGATAAGTTCCTCAACTACTGGCCCTAAAAATACAGCATATACAGCCATTAAGAATGTTATTTCCTCAGTTATTCCTGCATTTTCCAGAATACTTTCATATTCTTCTAACAAGGTTGGAAATGCTGTACCTATTGCATTCATCAAAAACACACTAACATACTGCATTCCTATGCAAAACATCAAAAGTCCTGCTACTGTAAAAGGAATGTTTTTGGATATTCCCTTAAGGCTATAGGTCTTGTTCTTCATAAACATTTTGTTGTAGCAAGCAGCAAATATACCAATACCTACAACGGAATAAATAACATATATTATTCCATTAGTAACGCTTGATAGCATCATCTTAATGAGATAATCCATCAAACTATCCCATGTTTTTCCTTTAAAGGAACCAAGTGCATAAGCTGCGCTTCCTTCTATTACAATGAAACTAGCAATATTCTGAAGAACAAATGCTAAAACGCATGGAATAAAAATCCAAACAATATACTTTACTCTATTATCTTTATTTTGATTCATTTCTATTTCCTTACTTGCATTTAGTGTAATTCAAGCTTGTCTAAATGCCAAATGTCGTCTACGTACTCCTGAATGGTTCTGTCAGATGAGAACTTGCCAACATGAGCCACATTCTCAAGTGCCATCTGACCCCACTTAAATCTATCCTTGTAAGCCTCCTGAATCTTCTCATGAGCCTCTACATAAGATGCAAAATCCTTTAATACAAAATATGTATCAGCCTTTGCTGTACACTGTGTATTAAGCAACGAATTATATAAAGGTCTGAATAGCTCAGGATTATCAATGCTGTAATATCCATTAACAAGCTGCTGCAGAACCTTCTGAATACGGAAGTCACCGTTCATTATATCCACAGGGTTGTAATCGTTATTCTTCTCATGAGCAATAACCTCGTCTGAGCTCATACCGAAGATAAAGATATTCTTACCGCCAAGCTCCTGATACATCTCCACATTGGCACCATCCATAGTGCCTATTGTAACTGCACCATTAAGCATAAACTTCATGTTACCTGTACCAGATGCTTCCTTGGAAGCTGTAGATATCTGCTCTGAAACATCTGCTGCTGCAAATATCCACTCAGCATTAGAAACCCTGTAATCTTCAATAAATACAACCTTAAGCTTGCCATCAATTGATTTATCGTTGTTGATTACAGCCGCAACATTATTAATAAGCTTAATTATAAGCTTAGCATTCTCATATCCGGCTGATGCCTTAGCACCAAAGATAAATGTAGTTGGGAAGAAATCCATCTCTGGATTTTCCTTAATCTGATTGTACAGATACATTACATGCAGGATATTAAGAAGCTGTCTCTTATACTCATGCAATCTCTTAACCTGGACATCAAAGATTGAATTAGGGTCAACCTCAATACCGTTATGATCAAAGATATATTTAGCAAGACGCTTTTTATTCTCATGCTTAATCTCAATAAACTCATCGATAGAGCGCTTGTCGTCAATGTATCTTTCAAGCTTTTCCATCTGAGAAAGATCTGTAATCCAACCACGGCCAATCTTTGAAATTACCCAATCTGAAAGCTTGTAATTGCCATGCATCAAGAAACGTCTTTGGGTGATACCGTTAGTCTTGTTATTAAACTTCTCAGGATACATCTCGTAGAAATCATGAAGAGATACATTCTTAAGAATCTCTGTATGTAAAGCTGCAACACCATTTACAGAAAAGCTTGCTGCAATAGCCATGTGAGCCATCTTGACCTGACCATCTGCAAGTATTGCCATACGGCCTACCCTTGCCTCATCACCAGGGAACTTAGCTCTAATATCCTCACAGAATCTACGGTTAATCTCCTCAACTATCATATAGATACGAGGAAGCAGATTCTTAAAGATATCCTGTGGCCATTTTTCAAGGGCCTCAGACATGATAGTGTGGTTAGTGTATGCCACGCAATGTGTTGTAATCTCCCATGCATCATCCCAACCAAGACCGTGCTCATCCATAAGAAGTCGCATAAGCTCAGCTACTGTAAGAGTAGGATGAGTATCATTCATCTGGAATACTACCTTTTCAGGAAGTCTCATAATATCGTTATGATGACGGAAATACTTGGCAAGGGCACGCTGCAGCGATGCAGACACAAAGAAGTACTGCTGCTTTAAGCGTAATTCCTTACCCTGTATATGATTATCATTAGGATACAAAACCTCTGTCAGGTTACGGGCAAGGTTCATATCCTCAACTGCTTTATTGTAGTCTCCTCGCTCAAAGGAATCTAATCTGAAGACCTCCTTTGGCTTGGCATCCCAAATCATAAGAGTGTTTACCATACCATTATCAAAGCCTGTAACTGGCATATCGTATGGTGTGGCAATTACTGAATTGTAGCCCTCATGAATGTATTTGGTAGAACCATCTGGCTGGTTCTCATAGCGAACCCAACCGCCAAATTTTACCTCGTACTCATACTCTGGGCGCTCCAATTCAAAGGGGTATCTGGTCTGAAGCCAGTTGTCTGGAACCTCATGCTGATAGCCATCTACTATCTTTTGCTTAAACATACCATAGTGGTATCTAATACCGCAGCCATATGCTGGATATTGAAGTGTTGCAAGTGAATCCAAAAAGCATGCTGCAAGTCTTCCCAAGCCACCATTCCCTAAAGCCGGGTCTGGCTCCTGGTCCTCGATGGCATTGATATCAACACCAAGCTCATCCAATGCATCCATAACCTCTGTGTAGCCACGCATATTAATCATGTTATTACCTAGAAGTCTTCCAATCAAAAACTCCATAGACATGTAATACACGCACTTAGGATCCTGCTTGTTGAACTCCTTTTGGGTGTTCAACCAATTATCGATAACTACCTCATTAACTACCTCGGAGCAGGCTCTGTAAATCTCCTCCTCGGTAGCCTCTTCAAATTCCTTCCTAAACATGATTTTCACACGATTAACTATCTCGCGCTCAATCTCTTTAGTACTTGGCATCTGTCTCTTCATA
>JAGBJE010000016.1 GCA_017934625.1 Pseudobutyrivibrio sp.
AAGGTCATAAGTCCTGTAACGAAAAGTCCTGTCTTGCCAAGTGGAAGACAAACCTTAAAGAAAATCTGATATATGCTGGCACCGTCGATGCAGGCACTTTCAATCAGTTCGTTTGGCATTCCCTCGAAGAATCCTACCATTATAAAAATGGTGATTGGAAGAGAGAAGGTCAGGTAAGGAAGAATCAAACCTGTGAGGCTGTTTGAAAGTCCAAGCTTTGCAAAGCGAGTGAAAAGTGGAATTAAAACGCAGTGTACAGGAATCATCATTCCGGTAAGGAAGTAAACAAGTGCCATATGTGAAAACTTCCAGCGCATTCTTGCTATGCCAAAGGCTGCCATGGAACCTATAATCATGCTAAAGAAAAGTGTGATAACGCAGACGATGAAAGAATTGAGTGTTGCGATACCTAGCTTTCCTGCTGTCCATGCAAAGGTGAAGTTTTCGATAGTTGGATTTTGTGGCAATGCAAATGGAGCTGTGAAAATCTCCTTGTTTGTCTTAAAGGCCACATTAAATGTCCAAAGTAGTGGTGCAAGATAAAGGATTGCCATCAGCACCAAAAAAATATAAATTATTATTTTCCAAATAGATATTTTTTTCATAATCTAAACTCCTAGTCCGTCGGTTACGCCTACAAGCATGATAAATCTACGCTCATCGGATGATTCGCTTTAGATTCATCATAGCTTGATGTCTACCGACTCATCTAAAAATATTGCGGGAAAGCGCACATTTAAGATTGCCTACGGCAATGGGTGCGCTGTGGCATTAAGAAATCTTCCCAGCAAGCTGGGCCCCTTCTTAATGCATATTACATTTCGTATGCCTCTGTTTTAACTACCTTGTTAATGAATAATGTTACGAGGAGGCATAGTACCAATAGAAGTACTCCGATGGCGCTGGCATAGCCATATTTGAAGTACTTGAAGCCTTGCTGATAAAGGTGAGTTGCAAGAACCTCTGTCTTGTGGTTTGGGCCACCTTCGGTCATGTTGAAAATCATATCGAAGAATTTAAGTGAACCGATGGCATTAAGTGACATTGCGGTTGCAACCATAGGCCTAACAAGCGGGAGAGTGATGTAACGAAAGCTTTTGGCTTTGCTGCAACCATCAATGTAACTTGCCTCATATAATGATTTGCTAATGCCAGAAATCTGAGCCATGTAAAGCATCATAGACTGGCCAACGTATTGCCATAATGAAACGAATGCGATAACCCACATTGGAAGGATGATAAAACCCTTGGTATCCATAAGCCAAAGTGGACCTTCCATTCCAAACTTCTGCAAGAGCTGGTTAATACCAAGCTTAGGGCTGAAGATGAACATCCATAACAAACCAAGTGCAGCAGATGAAAGTACACATGGCAGGTAGATGATGTTTTTGAAAAGGTTTCTTCCTTTATCTATATTGGTAAGAAGAGCCGCTAAAAAGAGACCCATAATAAGCTGAGTTACACAGGAATAAATGAGAAAGAACACTGAGTTTTTTAGTGCAATTTTGAGAGTCTTATCTGCAAGTAATCCCTGATAATTTTTTAGTCCAACAAACTTTGCTGGTGTCAGCGCGTTGTAATCACAGAATGAGTAATATACCGACTGACAAATAGGAATAAATAAAATAAATGTAAATAGTATAAGCGCTGGTGCCATAAAAATGACAATAGCCTTTTTGTTTCTTAATAATTTATCCATAACTTTGCTCCTTTTGTTATTGATAGTAGTTCCGCTGTTTGAGCAAATTCTTAAACTTCTGTTAGAAAAAGAATAGGGGCGCATGGAATTTGCGCCCCATGAAAAATAAAGGTATGAAGAAAAAGAATGTTATCTGCAGTTTGCGTTATAATATTCTTCCATGTCCTTAGCGGCATCCGCTGGTGTCATATCACCTAAGAATACAGATACCATTGTGTCATCGAAGTGAGAACCTGTCTCTGTTGTAGGCATTGACTCATTGTAGAAACCGAATGTACCCTTTGCATTTTCAAAAATATCCATTACGTATGCAAGCTGTGCAGGAGCCTTTGAAGCATCGTACTCAACTTTTGTTACAGGAATCTTTCCACCAACCTCAGCTGTGTACTTCTGAGCTGTGTCGTCTGTGAAATACTTCATAAATGCTGCGCAAGCCTCAGGAGACTTTGTTGAAGAGCTCATGCAAAGTGAATCAGACTTTGCGATAAGTCTTTCTACGCCTGGGAACTGGAATACACCACATTTAGATTCGAAATCTGGGTTTTCACCGTTGATCTGGCCGATTGCCCATGAACCCTGGATAAGGATAGCGGCTTCTTCGTTGTAGAAGTTTGCTGTTGCTACATCGTTTGTATCACCAGCTGCTGTTGGCTGGAAGTATTTTGAAAGCTCAAGGAGCTTGTCAGCTGCTGCTTCAAGCTTTCCATCTTCCCATGAAGCGCTTCCATCTGCAAGCTTAGCAAGGTCAACGCCCTCAGCTTCGCAAAGGTAACCAGCTACCATTGAAAGGCACCAAGCTGTACCAGCTGAAATAGTGATTGGTGTGTAACCAGCTTTCTGAAGCTTGTCGCAAGCTGTAAGCATTTCATCCCAGTTTGTAGGAACTTCAACGCCTGCATCTTCAAACATCTCTGTGTTGTAGAAGCAGCAAGCAGCAGCTGTGTTAAGAGGTACTGCGTAAATCTTTCCATCGTATGTCTGTTGTGTGAATACAGCGTCACTTGTGAATGTATCCTTCCATCCATCTTCGGCAAGATAATCATCAAGTGGAGCTGCAATACCAGGTGCTACATAATCTGTAAGCTGTGGACCTGGGCTTACGATGAACACATCTGGTGTTTCGCCTGCAGCAACAAGTGCGTTTAACTTATCATAGTATTCTTCAAGATTTGTTGTAATTGGTGTTACGTGATATTTGCCCTCGTAATCCTTGTTAAATCTCTCGATTGTGTCTTTGTAGCCAAGAGAAATAAGATCCTGTGTAGCATCTAAATCATCCCAGAACATCCAGGTGATTTCTTCTACACCGTCGCCCCCTGTAGACGCTGAATCAGAAGAGCCACTAGCGCCGCCACATCCTGTTAATAGAGATGCAGCCATGATTGTTGATAATAGTGTTGCTAAAAACTTTTTTTTCATTCCCGTTCTCCTTTTTTTCTAGATTTGATGAACCCCAATCCATCATGTATTTCTTGTTGGCTTAAATGTAGCATAGGAATAGGGCACAATCTTTTGAATTGTTGTTAATTGATTATTAATTCTTGCTGCCATTTGGGGTTGAAAAATCAGCACGTTGTATACCATATCCTAAAAATGGGGTGCGGATAAGTGCAATATTTACAAAAATAATGATGCGATTGGTTGGAAATAGGAATTTACTCTTGCAATTTTTGATAATTAGCGCAACAATTGAAAGCAAGAATTATAAAATTATTGGGAAATGGGAAATAAGTTATGATAGAAACATTAGATGGTATTTTTGAAACCGTTAATTACAAGAAAAGCACTAGCTTAAAGCTATATGATAATATCCAATATGAAGATTATCCTATGCACTGGCATCCTGCACTTGAGATAGTTATGCCAGTTAAAAATGGATATATTATGCATTTTTCTAATGCTACGGTAGAACTTAGAGAGCAGGATATTTGTATTATTTGCCCAGGCTGTATTCATGGAATTAGCGCTCCTAAAACAGGGCGAAGAATTATATTCCAGCCTAATACTACGTATTTACGATATATGAAGGAGGTGGAGATGCTTATTTCTCATCTGTCTCCTTACGCAATCATCACACCCGAAGAATATCCGGGGATTCACAGTACACTGGTAGATTATCTGGTGGAAATCAGGGAAGAATATCTTCATGGCACCTCCTATTCTGAGGTGGATATTTATAGCAAGTTTTTGAAAATGCTTGTTTTGATAGGAAAGAATTATTCTGCACCCAATATTAAGGAAATCGATTATGGCACTATTTCAAGAGAGGATTATGCCAGCAAGTTTCTGGAAATCTGTGACTATATCAATGCACACTGTACGGAAGATTTAAAGCTTGATGAGGTGGCAGATAAAAGCGGCTTTAGTAAATTTTATTTCGAGCGATTATTCAAGCAGTTTACGGGGGTAACCTTTTATAAATATGTTAATCAAAAAAGAATTGCCAGGGCCCAGGAACTTCTGGTGGAACCAGGTAACTCGGTAACAGATGTGGCTCTCAGCTGCGGATTTATGTCTATATCCTCCTTTATAAGGATGTTTAAGCTACAAAAGGGTTGTACACCTACTGAGTTTAAAGCTATGTACTGGAGTACAGAACAGAAAACCATAATCAGATAATTAATAAACTTGTACATGTCAAAACTCACTTGTACATAGCTGCAATGCCCTAAGATAGTGAATATTGTTTTTAATAAATACAACTTGTTTGCAATCACAGACAAGTTGTATTCTTTTTTTAGGTAAAAAATAACAGCGGAGGGTAATACATTATGAAAACACAGCTTAATTACAAGTTTTGGTTCTGTACAGGTTCACAGGATTTGTACGGTGACGAGTGCCTAGAGCACGTTGCAGCACATTCAAAGGAAATCGTTGAGTGCCTTAACAAATCAGGCCGTCTTCCTTTTGAAGTTGTATGGAAGCCAACAATGATTACAAACGAAGTAATCAGACGTACATTTAACGAGGCAAACAATGATCCAACATGTGCAGGTGTAATCACATGGATGCACACCTTCTCACCAGCAAAGTCTTGGATTTTAGGACATCAGGAGTATAGAAAGCCACTTTGCCATCTTCATACTCAGTACAATCGTGAAATCCCATACGAGACAATGGATATGGATTTCATGAATGAAAATCAGGCAGCACATGGTGATAGAGAGTATGCCCACATCCTTACAAGAATGGGTATCGAAAGAAAGACAATCGTAGGCTACTGGCAGGATGCTGAGGTGCAGGACAAGCTTGGCTCTTGGATGCGTACAGCAGTAGGTATTGTTGAATCTAGCCACATCCGTGTAATGCGTGTAGCTGACAACATGAGAAATGTTGCTGTTACAGAGGGTGATAAGGTAGAGGCTCAGCTTAAGTTTGGCTGGGAAGTAGATGCTTATCCTGTAAACGAAATTGCAGCAGCTGTTGATGCAGTATCTCAGTCAGATGTAAATGTACTTGTTGATGAGTACTATGATAAATACGATATCTGCCTTGAGGGCAGAGATCCTGAGGAGTTCAAGAAGCATGTGGCTGTTCAGGCACAGATTGAGCTTGGCTTCGAGAGATTCTTAGAGGAGAAAAATTATCAGGCAATCGTTACACACTTTGGTGATCTTGGCTCACTTAAGCAGCTTCCGGGTCTTGCTATCCAGCGTCTTATGGAAAAGGGCTACGGTTTTGGTGCAGAAGGTGACTGGAAGGTTGCCGCTATGGTTCGCCTTATGAAGATTATGACAACAGGCATTAAGGATGCTAAGGGTACATCAATGCTTGAGGATTACACATACAATCTTGTTAAGGGTAAGGAGGGAATCATTCAGGCTCACATGCTTGAGGTTTGTCCTACACTTGCTGATGGTCCAATCCAGATTAAGGTTCAGCCACTTTCAATGGGTGACAGAGAAGACCCAGCTCGTCTTGTATTCCAGTCTAAGGAAGGCAAGGGTATCGCTACATCTCTTATCGACCTTGGTAACAGATTCCGCCTCATCATCCAGGACGTAGATTGCAAGAAGGTTGAGAAGCCACTTCCAAAGCTTCCTACAGCAATCAACTTCTGGACACCACAGCCTGATTTCTACACAGGTACAGAGGCATGGCTTCTTGCAGGCGGTGCTCATCATACAGCATTTTCTTACGATCTTACTGCTGAGCAAATGGGTGACTGGGCAGTTGCTATGGGTATCGAAGCTGTATACATTGACAAGGATACAAAGATTCGTGACTTCAAGCGTGACCTTGCACTTGGAAATCTTGTATACGGAAAATAATTTGATGGTCGCATGAGTTATGGATGTAAAAATTGTGCCATTACAAAGTCATTAATTTGATTGAAGCCTAAAAGCAAAACATTTAAACTTTAATTAGTGTGAAGCATTAGTGCTTTCATGAGAAATTAATGTATTGGCATGGCCAAAGAAAGAAGGAGAAAAAATGAAGTTATTCGTTGATACTGGAAAAATTGAGGACATTAAAAAAGCAAATGATTTAGGAGTTATCTGTGGTGTTACTACAAACCCATCTCTTATTGCAAAAGAGGGTGGACGTAGCCAGGAAGAAATCCTTAAGGAAATTGCTTCTATCGTAGATGGCCCTATCTCAGGTGAGGTTAAGGCAACAACTGTTGATGCAGAAGGCATGATTAAGGAAGGCCGCGAAATCGCAGCTCTTCATCCAAACATGATTGTAAAGATTCCTATGACACTTGAAGGTCTTAAGGCTGTTAAGGTTCTTTCAGCTGAGGGAATCAAGACAAACGTAACACTTATCTTTACAGCAAACCAGGCTATCCTTGCTGCAAACGCAGGTGCAACATACGTTTCACCATTCCTTGGACGTCTTGATGACATCAACCAGCCAGGTATCGAGCTTATCCGCGACATCGCAGACATCTTCGACATCTATGGCTACGAGACAGAAATCATTGCTGCATCTATCCGCAATCCTATTCACGTACGTGATTGCGCACTTGCAGGTGCTGATATTGCAACTGTACCATACAAGGTAATCGAGCAGATGGCTGTTCATCCACTTACAACAGCCGGCATCGAAAAGTTCCAGAAGGACTACATCGCCGTATTTGGTGAGTAATCGGTGGTGCGCGACCTCGTAGTTTTTCATGCTCCCGGAAGCCATCTCCCATTGGAAAGCAACAGAAACTCCCCGCCGGCGTGGGTCCCCTCTGTTGCTTTCCATGGGGCCCTCTTCCTCGCGCTTGCCAAGGTTATGTGGTCGCGCATGTATAATTATACGAAGTATAAATAGCCTGTAGCTATCAAGCTCTGAGAGTTTCCGTAGGAGACATGTAGTCGACGAAGGAAATACTCAGGCTTGAGAGCGTAACAGGCGAGAGAATACCTAGGGGGAATTTGCGAATGAATATTAATGAGATGATTGCTGAGGGCAAGAAGACTGCCCTTGGTATTGAGTTCGGATCGACACGTATTAAGGCGGTTTTGGTTGATTCGGAGAATAAGGTGATTGCCCAGGGCGACCATGAGTGGGAGAATCACTTAGATAATGGCATCTGGACATATCCTCTTGAAGAGGTATGGGCTGGCGTGCAGGATTGCTACGCAAAGCTTAAGAAGGATGTTAATGACAAGTATGATGTAAAGCTTACAAAGATTGGCGCCATCGGATTTTCAGCAATGATGCACGGTTATCTTGCATTCGATAAGGATGACAATCTTTTGGTTCCATTTAGAACATGGAGAAATACTATTACAGGAGAGGCAGCAGCTGAGCTTTCTAAGGAGCTTAACTTTAACATGCCTCAGCGCTGGAGCATTTCTCACTACTATCAGTGCATCCTTAACAAGGAAGAGCATGTTAAGAATGTAGCTTACTTCATGACACTTGCAGTGTATGTTCACTACAAGATGACAGGCCGCAAAGTTGCTGGTGTTGGCGAAGCATCTGGAATGTTTCCTATCGATTCAAAGACTTGCCAGTATGATAAGGCAATGCTTGAGAAGTTTAATAAGCTTGCAGCTGCTCACGGCATTACTACAAAGGTAGAGGATTTACTTCCACAGGTGCTTGTTGCAGGTGATGATGCAGGCACACTTACAGCAGAGGGTGCAAAGCTTCTTGATCCAACAGGTGAGCTGGAGCCAGGTTGCCCACTTGCTCCACCAGAAGGTGATGCAGGTACAGGTATGGTAGCTACAAATGCTGTTTCTGTAGGAACAGGTAATGTATCTGCTGGTACATCAGTATTCTCAATGGTTGTGCTTGATAAGCCACTTTCTAAGCCATATGAGGAAATCGATATGGTTACAACACCAACAGGTGAGGCTGTTGCAATGGTTCACTGCAACAACTGTACATCTGACCTTAATTCATGGGTTGGAATTTTTAAGGAATTTGCAGATGCATTTGGTGTAGATGTTTCTATGAATGATATCTATGGAACACTTTACCGCAAGGCTCTTACAGAGGATGCTAACTGTGGTGGCGTTGTATCATTCAACTATTTCGGCGGCGAGCCAGTAGTTGGCGTTAACGAAGGACGCCCTATGATTGTTCGTAAGCCAGATGCTAAGTTTACACTTGCTAATTTTATGCGTTCTAATCTTTATGGAGCACTTGGTGTACTTAAGATTGGTAATGATATCCTTCTTAAGGAAGAGAAGGTTACTATCAAGTCTATTACAGGTCACGGTGGCTTCTTTAAGACAAAGGGTGTAGGCCAGTCTGTTCTTGCAGCAGCTCTTAACGCACCAATCACTGTAATGGCAACAGCAGGCGAAGGTGGCGCTTGGGGTATGGCAGTACTTGCAAACTATTGCATCCGCGATGACAAGGCTCAGAACCTTCAGTCATACCTTGATGAAAAGGTATTCGCAGGACAGGAATCTACCACAATGGAGCCAGACCCAGCCATGGTTAAGGGCTACGATGAGTGGATAGCAGAATACAAAAAGGCACTTAAAGCTGAGGCGACAGCCGTAGCGGAGTGGAGATAAATAACGTAGGTTGAGTAGTCTAGTTACGGCTACAAGCATTATATTTCTTCGCTCAGCGTAGAATGCTTCGCTTAAGAAACATAATAGCTTGATGCCTACTAGACCTGTAAATTACTTAATTGAGTCCGTAGGTGAATAGCTCTTGTTAATGCTTTAGCGAGACGTGCTGTCGAGCGGAGCATAACAAGGCTTGTCACCGTAACGGACGGACCAGGTAACGAACGGACTAGGAGAATAGAGATGTTAGAAGAGTTGAAGAAGCAGGTATACGAGGCCAACATGGAGCTTCCAAAGCGTGGTCTTGTAACCTATACATGGGGCAATGTTTCTGGAATCGACAGAGAATCAGGAATCTTTGCTATTAAGCCATCTGGCGTAGAATATGAGGATTTGAAGCCAGAGGATATGGTACTTGTAAATCTTGATGGTGAAGTTGTAGAGGGCAAGTATAGACCAAGCTCAGACACAGCTACACACTTAGAGCTATACAAAAAGTATGATAATATTGGTGGTGTTGTCCACACTCATTCTACTTATGCAGTAGCATGGGCTCAGGCAGGCCGCGATATTCCTTTGTATGGAACAACACATGCAGATTACTTCTGCGGAACTATTCCATGTACAAGAAATCTTACTGAAAAGGAAATCGATGAGGCTTATGAGGTAAACACTGGTAAGGTAATCATCGAGACCTTCGAAGACAGAGGAATCAACACAAAGTATGTGCCAGGTGTTATCTGCAAGAATCACGGTCCATTTACTTGGGGCAAGGATGCAGACCAGGCAGTATACAATGCAGTTGTACTTGAAGAGGTTGCTAAGATGGCACTTTTCACAGAGCAGGTTAACCCACAGGTAGAGCCAGCTCCAGATTGTATCCGTGACAAGCATTTCAACCGTAAACACGGTGCTAATGCATACTACGGACAGAACTAAAACTTAAATATATGCAGAAACTAACATATTTAAGACGGCTTCACAGGAGCCGTCTTTTTCTTTAGGGAGATTTTGAGTATATAATAAAGGCAAAAATGAAGAATGCTTGCCTTGGAGGGCTTGCTTTATGGCATAAGGGCATTAGTGCTTGGCATTCCACTTTCCATCCTGCTCTGTTGTTTTATTAATGAACTTCTTTTCGTATAATAATCTGTAGAAGATTAATTCAAAAACGTAAGGAGGCATTGAACGCTGTCCCTGTTCCCAATCACGCATTGTGTTATAGGGAATATGTAGATAATCTGATAGTTCCTTACGATTCATTCCTGTTGCATATCTTAACAATCTAAAGGCACGGGCGATACCATCTTTTGAACTAAGATCATTATTGGGTTTGAAGAATTCCTTAAGTTCATATTCCATAATTTAATCTCACTTGCTTTCAAATAATGCATCATTTTTACTTAATAGATAAAGGCAATACTGGTTCATGCTAATGCCTTCTTGTTTGGAATGCTCTGACAGGGATTTGTGTAGGCTTTTCGGAATGCGTAGTTTAAATTGGCCAGAGTAATTATCAAGGGAGTCAGGCAATGGGATGGTGTTATTGGATTCAATTGAAGCTGCTAACCATTCTTTTTTAGCATCCATTGCGTTAGCTAATGCGTCTTCAATCGTTTCACCAGTGCTAATGCAGCCAGGTAGCTCTGGAAATGAAGCTACAAATCCACCTTCATCTATATCAGGGATGATTTCGATTTTGTATGGAAGTAACATATAGTCATCAATTGTTTTCATTTTTGGCTTCCTCGCTTTCTATAATTTGTTTTACCTTAAGTACATACGCCTTTTTGATAGGCTCATGCTTTGGAATCGTAATAATAGGCATTCCTTCTTTACGGAAAGTATAATGGCTACTACCTGATTTAGGCTGGTGCATTATATAGCCATAGCTTTCGAGTACCTTCTGTAATTCCACGAATCTTAAATCATTTGAAAGATTTAGTATTTGCTTAAGTAATTTGTTCCACGTTGACATTTATTCTCCTTTACATTTTAACATGGTGTCATATTTGGTGTCAATAGTACCGCATTGCGGCAACATGAATAATACATTGCTCTTTGAATTATGTCAATATTTAATATTTGACAAATACCCTATAGGGGTATATTATGAACTTGTAAAGATACCCCGTAGGGGTATGCATGTATAGGAGTTACAATTATGGGAAATAAGGAAGAGATTATTGTAGAAGCTTGTGAGTGCTGCTGTTCTGGTAAGCATAAGGAGCGGGATGATAAGGAGTATAAGGATTTGATGAATCGTCTTAAGCGTATTGAGGGCCAGGTTAGGGGCGTCGAGAATATGCTTGAGAAGGATGCTTATTGTACTGATATTCTTATGCAGGTGTCGGCAATTACATCGGCGCTTAATAGCTTTAACAAGGTGCTTTTGGCAAATCATGTGAAGACCTGCGTAGCTGATAACATCCGTGAAGGAAATGAGGATGTGGTGGATGAGCTTGTAGGCGTTTTGCAGAAGCTGATGAAGTAATCCGGTTAGAAAGGATAGATTATGAAGCAATACAATGTTACGGGAATGAGCTGTGCTGCCTGCCAGGCTAGGGTGGAAAAGGCAGTATCGGCGGTGCCTGGTGTTGACAGCTGTGCCGTGAGCCTGCTTACTAATTCCATGGGAGTAGAGGGCAGTGCAGATGCGGCAGCTATTATAAAGGCTGTAGAGGATGCTGGCTATGGAGCCAGTGTAAAGGACAGCGAGGACTCAGGCAGTAGCTCAGTTCCTAATTACGATAATGATTTAAAGGATACGGAAACCCCAAAGATTAGAAATAGGCTGATTGCATCGGTGATTATACTGCTGCCTCTTATGTATGTAAGCATGGGGCATATGATGTGGGATTGGCCATTGCCTGGATTTCTAGATGG
>JAGBJE010000152.1 GCA_017934625.1 Pseudobutyrivibrio sp.
CCCTGCCCCTTGAACACCACATTCTTATTAAGAGTGAAGTTAATCAAGCACGAGCAAGCTCTGGCAATATATGTTGCTGCCATAATTGGAGCACCGCATGCCCCTGCTATGATGAACACGATATAATCAATCAGCGCTGAAAACAGTGATGAGAATGAATACTTAAGAATAATACTGTAAATTCTGATTGAATCTCTCACTGGATTAAAATGAGATGACTCATTATTATTCTCGTAAACTGTCTGGATTGTAACCTCCTGAATACCTACCTTGTTAGATTTAATATCAAGAAGCATATTTGTTTCATATTCGTATTTTTCGCCATCACATCTGGCAGCAGTCTCTAAGAATGAATATGGCAATCCTCTAAGACCTGTCTGTGTATCAGAAACATCTATTCCACAAGCCCACTTGTATACCTTTCTTGAAATGCCATTACCCATACGGCTCTTCCATGGCACATTATTCACATCAAATGCACGACATCCTAATACTACATCATCAGGGTGCTCTTCCATGCATTCTGCCACACGAACGATGTCTGCTGGCCTATGCTGACCATCAGCATCTACAGTGATAACGCCGGCCCTGGCTATCTCTGGATTAAGCAAGCAATAGTTAATAGCACTCTTTAAGGCTCTACCCTTACCCTGATTAATAGCATGAGTAACCACAATAGCTCCCATATCCTTAAGCGCATTAAAGATGTGAGCATATTCTTCTCTACCGCCATCATCTACTACTAATACGTTTTCAAAGTGTTCGAATATTTCTTTTGTCAATGGCACCAAGCTCTCGAGAGGCTGGTACGCTGGAATTATAATAAGTTGTTTTTTCATAATACTATATCTACCTTGCTAATAATATAAAGTTGCCTTCTTTTGCTACTGTAGTTTTGTAATTTTCAAATATATATTTTGCTGTATCACTATTCTCAAATTCAGAATAATACTCATTTTTTCTGTTTATAATTACATAATCAGGTACATCTTCTGAGTTTATAGTCCAATACTGCAATACTCGATTTTGTCCTACTCCTGCTCTAGCATAAGGTCCTGGTCCTTGATGTGCATTACTATTTAAATATACAGTATAGCAATACCCATGTAAAACAAAAACTCTGTCTTCATCTCTTAAATAAGTATCCGCAAGTTTACAGCAATCTTCATTCATTTCATAATCAGCTTCATCCAATGCTATTCCTCTAAATGCACCGTGTTCTACATATATTCTTTTTTCAAATATATGATTATAACCGCCGTTCCCTTCAGCTATCCAAATGTTACCAAAAAATAATAAACATACTACAATCGCAAGTCTTAATAGCTTTAATCCCTCTACGCAATCTTCGCTCAGTATCAATAATGCAATCACCACATAAAAGCACATATGACCAGGTATTGCGATTTCTTGATTGGTCGATACCGCCCATATCAATTGAATAATCGCAGAAAACCAAAAAACAAACTTTAATGCTTCATTAACGCTAAGCTCTGATTGTTTATAATATCCTATTTGAACATACTCAGTGTTTTTTTGTGGATGAATCAAATATGGGTACCAAAAGAATATTAATAAGAAGCCATAAATAAGCCTCGTTGTACTAACACTTTGTATTCGAAGACCTATTATTACAGCCATAAATATAATCCAATATAATGATAAAACAGTATTATAAGTTTTCCATTCTAATTGTTTCCAACGACTAGCAATATTCATAACTAATATAGGTAAATACGCTATTACAAAAAAAGCAAAGTATCTAACTATCATCATACCAAATCTAATATAACCTGGCTCACCATAAGCCTGATCTTCTATGTATAATAACTGTGGTAATATATTTTGAATTCCAGCTGTAATTTGCAAATACAAAAGTACTAATCCACCAATAAAAAAACATGTAATAGAATATATAATAATTGGCTTAATAACACTATTGCCTTTAAACATAGCAATAATCATGTATATAACAAAAATAAAAGGGAAAATTATCATTGTAGGATATGCCAAAATCGATATACATGTAGCTAATCCCATTAATATAAAATAAGCATTATTCTTGGTTATAATATACCTAATTCCCCAACACAAAAATAACATAATGCCAAAATCACACATTGATTTATATGAAAAATTTTTAAATGAAACAAAAAATAAATAGTATGCTAACGCTGCCCAAAACGCTCCTGATTTATAATCTGTTTTCCTTATAGTTAGATATAAATATATCGATATCAAAAGCCTTACTATCTGATAGCATATTCTTGTATATAGCACAAATCCAATTCCAAGTGAATATAATATTGGCTCTAATAAATTATAGTATAAAGCAAATAAGGGGTATGTAAGAATACCCCCTAGTTGCAGTTCTCCCCATATATCTATAAATAATCTTTCGCCTTGGTATACAGGCTTATATGTCGAAAGCAATCCTGCTTCATCCATATAAAACCCTTCCCTTATGACTAAAAAAGAAAACACTATAGTCACTATAGCTATTATAGCCTTTATATATTTTCTGTTATTGCTTTCTATAGCTTCAAACATTCTATTACTCCCAATTTACCAATAATTCTGAGTTTCTTGCTAATTATAAACCATTTCCTTTACGTATGCTAGTATTTAGATGTATAATCTCATTATTTGGAGGTCTTTATAGATGAGTAAAAAAAATAGAGGAATACTTGCCACGACAGCTGTAGTTGCTGCTATGACCCTGGGCTTCAAGCTATTAGGGTTTGTGAAACAAGCTGTAGTTGCATATTATTTTGGTACTACCTTTGAAACTGATATATACAATTTAGCATATACATTCGTTGGAACTCTCACATCAGCATTTGTAAGAGCTATCTCAATATCGATGGTAAGCATATATACTCATACCCTTGTTCAAAAGGGAAAGGAGGCAGCGTCAAAGCTCATTTGTGCATGTGTTGAATTTATGCTACCTATTGCACCTGTGATATTGTTATTTACATACATGTTCACACCTTTAATTGCAAAGATGCTAGCTCCATCATATACTCCTGATGAATCAATGCTGCTTCAACATTATCTTCGTATTTGCTATCCTTTCTTTGTTTTTTCCATCATCACCATGGTGGGAACATCCTTAATGGATTCAAACAAGGATTTTATTATAAGTCGTACGGAATCATTTTTCACCAGTACTCTTACTATTCTCTGCTGCGTGCTTCTTTACAGCACACAAGCGGTTACTTCACTGGTTATAGCACAATATCTTAGCTATATTTTATTCAGTGCTTTACTTATTATCAGAGGAAGAAGATATGTAAATTACTCTTTTGTTCGGTTTAAAGATGTTCCTGAACTACCAACAATCCTGACTGCTGCACTTCCCGTGTTTATCGGAAACTCGGTAGCGCAGATTAACAAAATTGTTGATGGCTCTATTTCATCAGGCCTTGGAGCTGGTAATGCTTCAGCTCTTTCCTATGCAGTTGTTTTAGAGGATCTAGTTGTAAACGTAATCGTTAATAATGTTGTAGATATTTTATATGTCAACTTTTCTAATTTTGCGGCCGAAGGTAATATTGAACAGTTATCAAAAACAATGAAATCGGCTGTAAGGGCCATGATTTGCATCATGACACCTATTACTGTAATCACTTGCTTCTGTGCAAAGGAGATTGTTTCAATTGTCTTTCTTAGAGGTGAATTTAATCAGAATTCGCTTATGATGACCAGCGCTGCTTTAATAGGATATGCCATTGGTTTTATCAGCTCTGGTGTTAGAGATATTGCTTCAAGAGGCTTGTACGCTTTTAAGGATACTAAGAGACCAATGATAACAGGCTTCTTTGCTGTCGCAACCAACGTGTTATTTAGTGTTATCCTTTCGAGATACATGGGAATTATGGGTGTAGCATTTGCTAGCTCTATTTCACTTACAATCAACTTTATCATTAACTCTTTGATGCTAAGAAAATATATACCTGATTATTCATTATTAGAACTAGTGCCTATTTTATTAAAACAAATTCCAGGATGCTTAGTATTAGTTCTTTTGATATTTGGAATTAAATCTTTGTTAAGCAATAGCATATTGATATTTGGATTTTCTGCATTACTTGGACTTATTCTATACAGCTTGATTTTATCATTGATGAGAATTGAAGAAATTAATTTAATAAAAGAAAAGCTTATTGCAAAAATACGTCACTAATTACAAAAGCCACCAGAGCAAATCTCTGGTGGCTTAATTTATATCTCTTACTGAGCTTTCCAGCCTGGTGTACTTTCGATACCAGGATAGTAAGTTCCGTTCTGTACAGGAACTGCTCCTGCCTTAGGACCAGCCTGACCCTTTACGAAATCATATACGCTATAGATTGTACAGTTATTTCTGAATGCATCCAATACTGTAGGTAATGGTCTAAAGCCTTCATTCTTAACATGTGTAGCATAATATGTATAATATGCTATTATGTCATCACCAAAAGCAATCTGTAAATCAGAATTACGAGATGCATATACATCTACATTAAATGCAACTGAAGGCTGCCTCTGCTCCCAAATACCAAATGTAATGAAATGAGAGAATAATGTAGCCTCATCTGAGCCTAATTCCTTTACAACATCTGGATACATGTTTGCATACTGGTCAGCATGGAACATTGAATAAATCAACTGAATCTCCTCTGTTGTAAGCTGTCTTACATGTGACTGTGCAACAGATGACATTGCATTGCTATCTATTGTGAAAACAGATATTGCAAATAATGCTGCCATTGCAAGTGATAAAAACTTTGTAAATTTTTTCATACCCTTCACCTCTCTATTATAATTAAAATAAATAGTCAGAAATTTTCTGAGACTACTTTAAATATAGACTATACACATTCCCTTTTCAAGCAAATACACTTAAATAAAACAAATAATTCATGAATTTGTCACGATTAACTGATTTTAGCTATTACTTCAAGTATCTTTCTGGTTCTTTCCTTTATTGTAAGTGTCTGCCCCATGTTATAAGAAGCTGCTTCCATACTCTTCCTCAACTCAGCACTATTCTTAACTCTTATAATAGCTTCCTTTAATTCTTCTTCGCTATAAGGATCAATCAATACGGCACAATCATCATTTAATATTTCTTTATTAAAATCCTTTTTAGAGGATATGATTGGCAGGCCACAGCCTAGTGCTTCTACAATTACGTTAGCGCATCCCTCATGCTTAGTTGGTAAAACAAATACATCTGATGCGCATAGATATTCTGGAATAAAATCATGGTCAAGACTGCCCTTGAAAAGTATATTATCACAATCTGGATTAATTGGCCCACCGCCAATAAATACCGAATATACATCATCCATATTTTTTATTACGTTATTAATCTCGCCTATTCCTTTGCGCTCTATAAAGCTTCCAACAAAGGAAATAATAAATGCATCTTTAGGAAATCCAAGCTTTTCACGCATCTCATTTCTATCGTATTTTTTAAATACATCAGGATCGAAGCCGTTTGGAATAAGAAAATGTGGTGCCTTCTCAAGTAGATTGAAGCTATTGCACTCATTCACTTTTTCCGATGAAACACAAACTATAGCCTTTAGATTATTAAACTGATAATCTGATATTTGCTCACCATCCTGCAGTACAGATTCGCTTGATTCAACTATTAAATTGGTCTTTATATTTAACTCAGATAACGCTTCATCAAACTGCTTTCCCATATGCCAAAACATAGAGTAGCAATAGTCATCCTCAGTAATATTGGCCTTTTTAATACATTTTTTTAGAGCCTTCATATGGCTTCTCTTTTGTAGTTTGTTAATCAGCCCATTTTTAATTCCTGAAAAAGTAACATATGGGTATGCATACACCGTAACACAATTTCCGTTATCTAATCGCTTCGTATATACGGATTTAGTTATTTTCTTACGGCGCATTATTTTCCTGGTAATACTCTGTGGACTGATAACAATTGTTTCAACATTATGGTGATATGCCATCGCCTCAGCTATCTGCTGAGAAAAAACAAATATTGGATCTCCCTCAACTGGATAATGCTGAGATACCATAACAAAACGCATAATTATTCTCCTCTTTGTGCTTATTAATTTGCAATGCCTACATAGTAGTAGCCAAACTGTGCAATCGCCATATCCTTTTCCGCTAGCCAATTTACAGCCTCTTCATTTGAAACATTGCAAATGTAAACGTCTCCAGAAATCGGTTCTTTAGAAACATACTCTGTGAAATCATATCCGTCCCAACTAATAGGACTTAAAAATTTAGCATTTTCATCCTCATATACAACAGATTCCACATATTTATCTGTAGGATATTTACTATAGCACAATACAATTGGATGCCTAATATCCTGCACATGAATGGTTCCATCATAATTATTCGCAAATACGATAGCTTCCTCTGCACCATCAGGCCATACTCTTTCCATCATTGCATTGAAATCTGTAAAATAATATTTGGCAAAAAGGATAGCGCTAAATCCATACAGAATTCCAATTGCAACAGGTCCTACGGCCTTAGTCTTCTTGAATAAATCAATTACAAATACTATACCTGTACCAATGAAGTAGATAAGTGGTAAAAACAGCATATTAATACGCTCGAAATTAGCCTGTACCATTATTCCAAGTACCATCGCGCATAAGAACCATAGCCACATGATGACAGCCTTTTTGTTGCGCTTGACAATGTCTTTTACTAAACCTATTACTAAGAAAATATTTGAAAACAGATAATAGGTACCATAAGGCAATACTGCATCATAGGATATGTAATCATACTGAGTCCAGAAATATACTATCAATTGCTTCAGATTGGCTAAAGACGGCTTCGCATCTCCACTTCTGAAAAAGCTCAATTTAGGAATAGATATAATATTAGTTTTAATCTCAGGGATAAATCCCATATTTACCAAGATAAAAAGGAATAAAGGAAATGCAACTATTCCCAATATAATTGTGTAGATTATAATCGATTTGATGGTAATTTCTTTTCTAATGTATAGATAAATAATTACGCCATACACCAAAAATGGCATCACTATCCAAGGGGATGCATAGCTATATAGAGTTATTCCCATAAATACAGCAGCCAGTATTGTTTTCCAAACTACATTTCTGGCTGTAATTAATAAATAAAGCGAAATTGTTACAAAGCCTATGAAGTAGTTACAATCCAAGCCCCATCTGCTCATAATAATATGCCATGGCGCAATGGTCAGGATAACCGTGGACCAAAATGCTACTCGCTCCTCTGCTATTTCCTTAATAAGCAAGTAAAAGAACAGTAGTGTAATACATCCAAGCAGGGCCTGTGGAAGTCTGATTGCAAGTGGACAAAATCCAAGCAACCTAACAAAGATAGTCTGGAAATAGCACTGCACAGCACTCATTCCACTGCCCCAGGTCTCAAGATATACTGGGTTATGATAGCCATGGGAATCAATCCCATAATTCACCATAGAATAAGCCTCATAGGCTGAGAAAGCTTCATCCTGAAAATAATTGTAATTACCAGGGACTTTTCCAATATATAGTATACGTAAAAATGAACCTATCAGAAGCAATATAATTATCCTATATTTTTTTATCAATATACTTATACTATCAAGCATTACATTTTCCCCCATAAGCCTCAACTAAGGTAAATAATAAAGTCAAATAGCTGACAAAAAGCATAGGATAAAGATAATATGGCCTACCCTCGGGCATAAAAGCAAACAATGCGATTAATTCAAGTATTATTATGCTAGAAAACCATAATGTCCATGAACTATATTTTTTATCTTTTATTAATTCTAGTAACCCATTTATAAACAAACTAAATATCCCAAGTAATGATAATAAGTTCAAAAACATATTCATGCTTATACTATTCTGATAATATTTTAGACATTCTGAGATAACCCCACTAATTCTAACTCTTAAGCTATTGTCATTCCATTTATTTGTTAATAATGTTTGCTGTAATTCAATTTTTCCTACGTCTCTCTGTTCATATTCAAATGAATTTAATTTAGTATATGTTGTTCCTGCATATACATTAGTATATGGACTAATATTTAGATTAAGTGCATTACACATAGAACTTAACTGGTGATTAAAATAATCTTTGAAATTATAATAAACCAATCTTCTATAAGCTTTCATATATAACTTATATTGTGTATCAGTTGTTAGTGTCTGATTTGCATCCTCGTTACCAACTGTATAATTATAATCTCTATATCCACCAATTCCTGATTCTTTAAGTACTTGTAAAGGTACTACCTCATTCATAATAGTTAAATCATCCTCTGCTCCTTTATACGAAAGATTAGCATTGGGATCATTTAGTATATTATATATTACACCTGTAGTATTTATTAACATATAATCATTACCGTAATACTTTTTGGAACCAATACCTTGTATTCCATTAATTAATATCAGACTACATGCAAAAACCAAAAATGTAGATATTACATTTTTTTTCTCTGTCTTTAAACAGTATAATGTAAAAAATAAAAAGCCACCTATACCAATGATAAGGCCCTCACTTCTCCAAACCATTAAAAATGCAGTTAATAAAATAAACGAAATAATATTTTTTAAATCGTATTTTTCCTTTTTGTAATATGTAAAAAAGAGAAATGAAAAATAATATAAACATAATATGGTATATATATTATTCCTGTAGGGATTAAATACAATTTCATATATTCCAGGTGTAAAAAACATTAATATACATCCTATTTTCACCCACTCAACATTTGTAATCTTCCCTATTTCTTCATAAATATATCCCACTACAACCACAAGCAATGACCATTGAAATAAAAAAATAGATATAGGATGTGGAAAAACCATTAAACACCCTGCATATAGAGCTCCAGTATAAATTGAATGCCAATATGTAGGTAAAAATCGAATTGCTAATGCATAGTTGGCATAATTATCTATTTCAATTCCAAATGAATCTGGATACAATAAAATCCCTATAATCAATCCGATTAAATAAATACCAATAAATATTTTTACTATTTTTTTGTCGATTCTATGACTTATTAATATGAAAATCAAATTCCATAGCAATACAATAATTATTATTGCAAATAGCTTTGATAATCCATAAGTCAATAGCATTTCAGCCTTATCCCCTATGCAATAATTTTTCGGACGTGTAGTTCTAAAACTAATATTATCCCATGAAAAAATAAATAACATTCTCTCAAATAAAAATGTTAACAGAATATGAATACCAATAAATACTATTTTTATATTTCTCTTCAAACTATTAATCAATTGGCCCATAAATTATTTCTTATGCTTCTCCATATAAGTTTTTTCGCTAATTATATACCTTGGACGCTGCTTTGTCTCCATGTATGTTTTACCAACATATTCTCCGATTACACCAAGAGATATAAGCTGAATTCCACCTAGGAAGCATACAGCTATCATTGTACTTGTCCAACCGCTTAATGTATTTCCTAAGAAATGCTGAATGATTGAATAAATGATTAATACTAAGCTTATAAAAGCCACAAAAAGACCAAAGCCTGTGATAATCCTAATAGGCTTAATACTAAGGCTGGTAATTCCATCAAATGCGAGAGCGAGCATCTTTGATAAAGGATAGTGGCTCTCGCCTGCTATACGCTCATTACGCTCATAGTACACACTAGTGCTCTTAAAACCTACTAGAGGGAACATACCTCTCAGGAATATATTAACCTCTTTATAATTAGCAAATTCATTAAGCACACGGCTCGATACCAATCTATAATCGGCATGGTTAAAAACCACCTCTGCACCCATGCTATTTAAAAGCTTGTAAAAGCTTTCTGCTGTGAATCTCTTGAAGAATGTATCTGTATCACGCTTGCTGCGAACACCATATACTATCTCGCAACCATCTGCGTATGCATCCACCATCTCATTCATGGCATTGATATCATCCTGTCCATCACAATCGATTGATATAGTGATATCACAAAGTTCCTTTGCTTCCATAAGGCCGGCAAGCACTGCATTCTGATGGCCACGGTTGCGGCTTTGGGTGATTCCAATGTAGTGGGCATCCTGAGTCGCAAGTTCTTTAATGATTTCCCAGGTGCGGTCTTTAGAGCCGTCATTGACGAACATGACGCGGGACTTATCGTCTATTTTATCAAGCTTTACTAACTCATTTATCTTATCTAAGAAAAGAGGTGCTGTAATTGGAAGGACCTCTTCTTCGTTGTAGCATGGGATAACTATGTATAGTACTGGTTTCATTTTATTCTCCTTTACCCCGCCAGTTACAGTCTCAAGCCTAAGATATTTCCTCTGTCGACTACACGTCTCCGACGGAAACACTTAGAGCTTGATACTTACTGGCTCATTAAATAATTAACTATTCCAATTAGACAGTACGGTATCGATACGAGTGTTGTCGCCCCAGACGGCTTTGCTGTCATATGGACGGTCTGGGAATGTGCCGTATGCAAGGCTTATCGTAAAGCCATTATCTTCAATGAATTTCTCAACACGGTCTGCAAGCTTCATAGGCTTACCAGTGCAGCATTCGATGATTCCTAACACCTCATCCTGCATAGATGCCTTTGCAACCTGCTCACAGAACAAATCATAATCAGTAAAATCAAACTGATTCTGACCTGTGGTGAATGGGAATGTGGTATCACCGGCCTCAGCAGCTGCTGTAAGCTTAGAGAAAATACTGCAGCCCTTATGAGCATTACCTACAATATAATAACCACGTAACCACTGAAGCTTAACATTATTCTCCTTGCAAAGAAGTATAGTAGCCTGGCGCAGTGCGTTCTTGGCAATTCCATATAAAGATTGTGGCGCACATGGAGTATCTGCCTTAATACAGCCTTCCATAAAGCCAACCTCATGCATTGTACCCATTACGCAAAGCTTTCTGATTCCAGCCTTACACATTTTCTCAAGGAACTCATAATGATGTGGTAAATCCTTCATGTGATTTTCTGATGCATGTCTAAAGCCATCTCGCCATGCAAGGTGAATTACTACATCTGGCTTTTCAAAATAACCATATGGATCATCTAAAGTAAAAATATCTGCATCTATTCTTTTTGCTCTAGCATCAACATCATCTGTATGAAAATCTGTTGCAATGACTTCTGCTCCAAGATCAAGCATTGTCTTTACTACACCTTGGCCAATATATCCGTTGGCGCCTGTTACTAAGTATTTCATATAATACTCCTTCTACTGGGAACGGCTATCGCCTGCCAGCTTATATAAATATCTTAATTCATACCCTCATCAGTCAGCTTCGCTGACAGCTTCCCCCTAAATAGGGGGAAGCCTATTTGAAAAGGTTATCTATCCATGCGTGGATACTGTATTTCTTGCGTACAGCCTCATCTTCTTCGTATGGCTTATCGAGCCAATCGGCATCTGGTAATTTGAAGGCCGAATAATCGCCAGTAGCTTCAGCTGCATCAGCCTTAGCTGCTAAGTCTTCCATTACCAGTGCATTACTATCATTATAAAACTCATAGTCCTTTAAATATATGTTGTTTGTAACCAACTTTCTCTTGATTCCAAGAGTTTCCATTGTACGCATTGTCAAGCCCTGCTGATTTTCCTGTGCCAAATCAAGCACAGCCTTTGAGTGTAAGCACATATCTCTAATTGCATCTGCTGCAAATGGTGTAAAGCTTACAATATCCATATCCAAGTCCTTAACCAGCTTTGGATCACGGAGCTTTTTGCCTCTATATACACTTGGCGCCAGATAAATTTTCAAGGCAAGCTTTTTATCAGGATTAGCCTTCTTGAATGCCTTAAAATATCTATATCTAAATGGGAAAAATGCTGAAACACTAACATAATCGTATTTGTATTCTGCAGGTGCTTCAAGCTTATTTCCATCAAAATCATCCGAATAAAAAAGTGGTAGCAGCTCATAATCAGTATTATTCTTAGCATCCACCGAATCAAAGGTTGCACGTCTATCAAAGATTCTACCAAGCTCTCCATGATGGCGCATATTCGCAAACGAATCCCAAGAATAATAGATTGTTTTAGCATCAGGCTTTAGAGCTTGAGCTTTAATATCATTAATAATATCTGGTGTAAGGACATTTCCCCTAATTACAAGAAAATAATCATAACCTCCAGCTGGCATTTCAGCAATAATCTTATCTCTAAGCTGTTCATTGAACTTTTTAAAGATATTATCCCTCTTGAAAATCTTTTCAAGATTCTTTAGTATGAGAAACTTTGTCTTTTCTGGTTCCTCATCATAAAATGCCACATTAGCCCCTCTTGCAATCAAATCCTCATGAATCTTGGACTGATATGCATAGAATTTAGGCATAATGATTAATATATTTTTGTATTTTAAGTCTACTTCATAATCAAAATTAGGTTGCATTAGTTGTAAATCCTTCTTGCTATAGTTTCATAATCAAACTGCAATTTTGCAAATGCAAATGATTTTGCCTTTGTCTGCTCTAATATCATTGGATTATTGCATACATCTGCAAACACCTTTTCCATATCCTCCACTGTCTCTACGAAGAAATAATTTTCTCCATTACAGTCCGAATATGAGGAATCAGTGTATGCTTCCCATGGATATGTCATGTTGGCGCATCCACAGCACATGGCTGTTTCAAATGTGGTAGCCATAGCTCCGGGCTGGCAATATATATCAGTTCCAGCCAAGAACTCTTCTATCTCTTTATCCACTTTCCATCCCATAAAACGAATACGATTATCGGATTCTAGCTTAGGACGGATAACTCCTTCCATCTCTTTTGGTATGTATCCAAAAATAAAAAGAGCTAATCGATTATCATTAACCCTCTTAAATGCTTCAAGCAAATCTAAGGTTCTTTTTTCTTCCGTCAAACGTCCAGAATGGGCAAGGATTATTGCATCCTGAGGCAAGGCATATCTATTAATAATGTTTTGTCTTGCCTGCTTTTGTTCTTCCAGGTTATAGATTCTACCACCCAGAGGTAAAAACTCTAATTTTTCATCTGAAATACCATATATGGTCTTAACCCATGTCTTCACTTCAGAAGCAATATAAAATACTTTTTCTACATATGGGATAGCTTTTCTTACATATCTTCCATGAATGATTTGATAAAAAAGCTTACTATTAAATGTTTTTGCAGAAGTATTAAAATCTGCATGAACATCCATATAAAACTTACAGTCTCTATTTCTTTTTACGTAATCAGCCACATCCATCATCTCGTAGCCATTTACACCATGGTACAGTATCACCTCAGGCTGCAGCTCTTCCAAATAACCCTTTAGCTTACGACTTTTTTGAATCTTAGATGTAATAAAATCGTTAATTATATAATCGTAGTCTAATCTAATAAGTCGAATTCCATTTTCAAGTGCTCTATCTTCTTCAACACCTTTTACAAGTGTATCACCTTCAAAATGCCAGGTATCAGTTATGATTGTCACGTCATGCCCATCTTTTTTATTTATGTCTAGCAGTACATTTTCCTGATATAACATTCCTTCGGTAAAATGTGACGCAAGGGCAATATGCAAGATTCGCATTACTTATTCTCCTTTTTTGGTCATTTGAAGTATTTCTTCCGCAGAAATGACCTTGTCAAAGCCTTCTGTACTCTCTTTCTTGAATACAATTCTTATAGTCATCAAAATAAGCTTTACATCAAGTAAGAAGCTATAGTTTTCTATGTACATAAGGTCAAGCTTGATTTTGTCATAAGCTGATGTGTTGTACTTGCCATATATCTGCGCATAACCTGTCAGTCCGCCCTTGACCTTATTTCTAAATTCAAATTCAGGTATTGCCTCTGTGTATTTTTCAACATGCTCTGTTCGCTCAGGACGAGGACCTACAATAGACATGTCACCCTTAATGATATTAAAAATCTGAGGCAATTCATCTATTCTGGTTGCTCTTATTACGTGGCCAACCTTTGTAATTCTATCATCATCATCTGTGGCTGGACGCTGCTCTGCATCCTCAACCATACTTCTAAACTTTAGGATGTCAAAAACCTTACCATCCTTAGTAACACGAGCCTGCTTGTAAAAAACAGCACCGTGATCATCTAGCTTAATTGCAATAGCAACGATAAGCATCAGCGGTGAAAGAATAACTGCTGCGATAACACAAAGTACAATATCAAAAAATCTCTTAACAAATTCCTGCTCTGGTGTAAGTCCTGTTGTATTGATTGAAACAAGTGGTGTATCAAACTGATGAATACCTTCGCCACCACCTATAATCACATCCGAAATCTTTGGAGTGATGTATGTTTCAATACCATTCATATAACAATATTTCAAAATATCATTTCTCTGCTCAGCGCTTACATCAGAAATAACTATTCCATCGAATCTTTTCAGCTCTTCGAAAATCTTATCTAAGCCTTCTTCAATACTGATAATCTCTTTGATGTTATAGCTATCTGCTCTAGTGTCCATCTTAAGCTTGAGTCCAACAGATTCCTTAACGCCATAAACCATAAGAAGCCTACTTGCTTTAGCATGGCTATAATATATCCTGAAAAATATAAATACAAAAATACCAGAAATAACATAATCTATTAAAGTTAGCCATACTATAGGCTTTATAGAAATCATTCTATTTGCCATAAGTGACAACTGCAGGTATGTAATAACATTAGCGATACCAATGGCTATCCACTGTGAAAACAGTACATCTGCCATTCTAAGTATTCCATATTTGAAACCATCACATAAATGTATTATTACGAGGTTTAGTATAAAATAAACACCCATGAATACATACTTTCCACGGCCCCACATAGGGTGAAAATCATCCCAGTTAAAAATATGATTCCAATAAATATAGAGATAAACCAGTGTAAGAATTACTAACTCTATTAAGCTTTCTATTTTTCTGATTGTATTTTTGTTTTTCACCATTATTGCTCCTTAGTATACTTGTCCCTAATAATGTACTGAGGTGAATTATTACCGTTGATAAATATTCTACCAACATATTCACCTAACATTCCAAGCATAAGCATCTGCAAACCACCCACTATCATTATTGCTGACATGATAGATGTCCAGCCTTCAACATCACCATTCATAAGTGTTCTTATTACTATAATTAATAATAATATAAAGCCTATAAAGGTAGCTACTACACCAAGAACTGATGTAACTCTAAGTGGCTTTACAGAAAATGAAATAAATCCATCAAACCATAAGCCAACTAATTTGCTCAGAGTATATGTACTCTTTCCAACTTCTCTTGACTTATGCTCTACATACACATTGGCCAAATTATCTGTAGATCTAAGGATTAGTCCCCAAATATAAGGGTATGCTCCCTGATACTTAATCATTTCATCTCTAACAAAGCTTGTGATTACAAAATAACTGTTAAGCTCAATATCCTTTGGCTTTCCAATTAAAGATGTAACCATCTTATCATTTAGGTCATGGCCAAATTTCTTAAAAGCTGTATCTTTCTTCTGATGGTATTTTGCAAATACTGCATCATAGCCCTTTTCTATCTCATCTAAAAGCTTATGCGCTTCTGCTGGTGGATTCTGACCATCATCATCAAGCACCACCATGTAGTCACCTGTAGCATTTGTAAGGCCGCACATTGTTGCTCCATCCTGGCCGAAGTTCTTAGCCAGGTTGATTGCAACTACTCGCTCATCCTCGTCTGCCAGCGATTTAAGCACACTAAAGGTGTTGTCTTTTGAACCATCATTTACAAGAACTATCTCAATATTGTAGCTCTCTCTAGGAAATTCTTTACAGATATCCTTCACAACATCTGATACAGTGTCCTGTGAATAATAGCATGGTATTACAAAGGATATTTTTTTATTAAACATATTTCTAGTACTCCTCTTGTAGTAATGTAAACATCAATAAGTATGTATAATAAGGTGTCATGTACTTATAGTACATATCTAATCCCATATCAATAAACACAAAAGATATGATGAATGATAAGCAAAGAATCTTTGCTTCTTTCTTATGTGTCTTAATTGTATCGATAATTAGTTTTACTGGGAACCAATAGTATGCTATAAATCCGAAAATTCCAAAGCTAAAAAGCAACTCCATGTAATTCATGTGAGTCTGAATATTTCTATACGCAATCTCTGTACCAATTCTATATTCTTCCAGCTTTGAATATGGCATTTGGATAAATGAATAAAATCCATGTCCAAATAAAGGAGCCTCCCAAAAGTGCTTTTTAAAAGCATCCATTACTGCCAAACGCTGCCCTGTGCTTGTATGCAAATCAAATTCTGTGGTATCAGAAAATGCTGTAAATACCTCTACAATTCTATAACCAATAACATCGTACAACATAGGAATAGCAAAAACTGCAACAGCTATCACTGCTATAAAAGCTACTAAAAACAACAAATACTTTCTTAGTTCTTTTTTGTCCTTGGCATTTGAAAGAAGTATTATTCCTATTACTATTATAAGAGGAAGTGCTGAAGACTTTGAGCCTGTCAAAATAATCGCTACTATTCCAAATATAATGAATGGCAAGTACTTTTTATATTCCTTATGTACTACAACAGAATATATCATTGGAATAAGCATTAACAAATGCAGATTTCCCGCATCAATAACAGTGCCTCCTGGTGTCTTACCAACTCTTACAAAATCTCCTGCAAAAAATTCACGCCAATAATCATCAAAGACTAATCCTGTAAAAAATGTTGCAATTACCATAAACGCACCCACAGGTGCTAATATTTCTACTATCTGATCTCTGTTATGCCATAATATCTCATAGCAAAGTAGTGCTGGTCCAATAGTAAGGATAGTATACCGCATGCTATACATATCATTATCTATAAACAGCTTAAAATGTCCGTAAACAAAAACTATTAGCTGAAAAATCACTAGCCAAAGTATAGCTACATTAAAAATACTAGCTTTTGTCTTTTGAAAATCCTGCTTTGTCAAAATACAGCAGAAAACAAATCCAATAAAATCTGCAAACAGATTCATGATAACAGCGTAATTCTTTGTTACACCAAAATCACATCTGACATAAATCATTAATGCAATTAGAACTATGGATATTAATTTTTTGTTCTTATTGATAAAAGCCATTATTATTCTCCAATTTATAAACCAAATACATTTGGTGCAGATTTATACCATACAATCCTTGTTCCTAACTGCTGCAAGTACGCAGCAAGTGCTCCTGCAGTATAGTTTGGACTTGTCATGATTTTATCTGGTGTATCAAATATTGCTACCTCAGGACTAACTGTCTCGTAAAAGCCTGTGTCCTCAGGCATACTATTATTTCCATGATGGCCACACTGTAATATGTCGCTATCAAGTCTTTTGCCATAAGTATTTACAAGATAATCTGCCATGTATCTACTATGGGCATCAGCACATACCAACATGCTTCTATAGTCAGTTTCCATCTTAAATACTAATGAATCATTGTTAGGAATATCCTCTGCTCCATCCTCTACGATTTCATCATATGCATTAAAAAATGTGATATCCAAATTATCAAATGAAAGTGCTGTATCACGCTCTACATAGTTAATATTTTCTGCATCCTCAGTTATTTCCATAAATGTATCAAAAGAATCTACATCATCCCACTCCTGAGCTACATCATAGAATACGTCTTCATCTAAAGGTGTTGCATATACTTGCTTTATGTCAATGCCCTGTGGATTGGCATAAATGGCATTAAAGGAATCCACATGATCCTGATGGTAATGTGTGATAATCCAAGCATCAACAATGCCACCACGCTCATTTATCGCATCCCTAACTATCTGCTCATTCCTGGCATCTCCGCCATCTATAACTATAAGGGTTCCATCGTCAACATTCTGTATCATGTAGCACATTCCCTGGTCTCCGGATGTCATTGCATATTCGGTCACAATCCACTGAGGCTGATATGGTATAAGCACTGCATAATGTGCTGTTCTACCATACAATTGAAATCCATAATTAAGATAGGTATTGAGAATGTTCTCAACAGCTGATACCACTACAAAGCTTACATTATTTTCTTTTGCATATTTCGCCACCTCTAAAGGCTCTGGCTTTTCATTTGTAAGCTCGTATGCCTCATCTGGCAATGACCTGGAATATGGCATTGAAAATCTGCTATCCATCTGTCTTAGATATACAGCAATATCCTGAGGTGCCATTATTCTGATAACATCACCCTCATAATCTGCGAAAATGTCACATATCGTAACCACATCCTGCGGAACCTTGTTTCGATTCTCAGCCTTTGTAAACCAATCCTCTGTATAAATGCAATTACCTAAGATGGCTATTATTAAGCAAGCTGCAATTACACCAGCAAGCTTTTTTACACCAGTGAGCTTAGTAGCTAACAATGTAAACATGTAAGCAATAACAACCATTACTGGAACCAGGCTAAAAAACCTGAGATAATACTGATCAAAAGTGGTAGGTTCCAAAAACTTCCTACTTAAAAACAAGGTAATAGGATTATATATGAAAACTAATACAACCAGTGAATACCACAAAAAGGCGTATCGTTTTATTTTTTCTTTTTCTAATATCAATATAACAATAATGGCTACTGCAAAAAGCAAAGCGAATCCAAAGCTCCCCCAGTAATCCTTAGTCATACTAAAAAAATATTTTAATGAAACCATTTTAGTACCCATTGTTTTTCGATTCTTGATTCAAAAAACTTATTTTCTGAAGTTTTCATATCTTGCTGAAGCATCCATATCAGAATGTAAAATATTCCCACATATAAAGGCCCTAATAAGCTTGCAATCAAATATCTTATTCCAAAAATCTTTCTATGATAAACACACATCATAATCCATACAAGCACTGCAACTATTGGTATAAACAGTACCGATAATGATGTTAGTGAGCTTGCTCCTATTGATACAGCTGCAATAGGAAGCATATATGCAGTCTTTACCTCTCTTTTGTAAGCCTTTATCAGATAAAGCATAAAGAATGGAATTGCTATTACACATAATATGGCTTTACCCTGCCACAATGCTCCCAGCAATCTAAAGGTAATAGAATAATGTGAATATAATCCAAATATATGGGCAACTGACAATATAATTAAAAATATAAACCTGTCAGCATAGCTATGGAACAAAAAGCCAGCTATGTAATAGAACACAGCGTATGCTAAGAGAAGTAAAAACAATGGCAATATCGTATGATAAACTGTTGTCACTTCAAAGCCTGTCGTAGCAGAAAGCATTGCCACATATGTGCCCCATGATGCAACTGCGCGCTTTTCCTGAACATTTGGCATCGTACCATCAATATAATTCACATATGAGATAGTATCACTTTCGATTGTATCTTTACTGGTTACTACATAATCATAATCATCATATGACCATTCATTAATCTCATAGGCAAATGCACCATATAACTGAATCAGAAGTAAAATTGCAAAGGTTATCGCATATACGATAACAAACTTATCCTTTTTCACTTTTAATTTTGTATCTGCCAGCTTAAAACGTATCTTTGTGTAGACCCTTTTATATTTACGAATATCAAACACAAGCCACACGCAACCAAGTATTGCCATCACTATGCCATACACCCACAGCAATAACGAAAATGCCCCATGCACAGGCTCCTGAACAGTACACCAATTCTGCAACCACTCTACTATGGTAAACAAAGTGTAAAAGATTGCCAGATTACTGAAGAAGCCTACCAGATAATCGGCAATCCAATTTGTCCTTGCCCTATATGTAATTAGTCTGCCTACTGCTATTGGCACTAATGTAAAGTGCAATAAAAAGGCTAATCCTCTAATTAATATCATTAGTTATTTCCTAATTTCTTTTTCATCATAAATTCTGCAATTTCAAAATCGATTGGATAATCAATATCGATTGAATCAGCTCTGCTCATAATATAAGCATAAGTGTTGTCACAATAGTAAGTACGGCTTTCTTTTAGGAGCTGATAATCCAAAATATAAATTGCACCATTTGGGATATAGTAAGTAGCGTTTGTCTGGCGATTAGCTACATTTGAGCCTTTAGCGCCAAACCCGGCATTCTTAATACGTCCCTTTTCATCCATGGTATGATACCATCCCACTGGACACTCAGCCTCTGTAAATGAGATAAGTGTAGTGGCATCATCCCTTTCAAACTGCTCTATAGCTTCGTTAATGTTTTTCTCATCACGAAGTGGAGCTGTTGGTAGAAGCACCATAAACTTATCTACCTTTTCTCCAGTCTCATTCATTACAAACTCTGCTGCATGAAGGTATACATCTACAGCTGATGCTGTATCACTGGCAAGCTCTGCAGGTCGCATAAATGGAACCTCAGCGCCAGCCTCACGTGCAACACGAGCTATGTCCTCATCATCTGTAGTAACGATTACTCTATCTATTTTATCTGCTTTAAGTGCAGCCTCTATTGTGTGAGCAATCAGAGGCTTGCCACAAATTTCTTTTATGTTTTTGCCTGGGACGCCTTTGGAGCCACCCCTAGCTGGTATAAATGCTATCATTTTCCTCTATCCTTTAGTCCGGCTGTTACGATAACAAGCATTATATTTCTCCGCTCATAGATTATTCGCTTGAGAAACATAATAGCTTGTTATCTACAGCCTCATCTGAAAGCTTGTTACACTATCAAGCACATTATAAATCATTATATACTACGATAGGTCACCCCACTGGAAGATATCGTCGTATTTAACGTCATGCTTCAATGTACGGCCAAGGACCATCTCGTAATACTTAGGTGAGATGCCGGTGCCTGGGCGCTTGTAATCAAGGTCGTCCATTGTAAGTACGTGGCCTGCTGGCATATCGTGCTTTGCGACGATTGAACGCTTGAATTCCTCACGACGCTTCTCGTCCTCAACTACAACCTTGCGATAGCTTCCAAGCATGTTATATCCACTTCTAGCTGCATCACAAATAGCCTTAAGCTCTGCAGGATCTGCACTAACCTTGTGATCCCAGCCTTCCATGTTCTTATCCATTGTAAAATGCTTCTCGATAATGCAAGCATTCTTTGCAATACTCATGATAGGTGCAACTGTACCGATTGTGTGGTCAGAATATCCAACTGGATAATCAAATACCATGTTGTACATATCCATATTGTTAAGGTTAACAATCTCGTCTGTTGGTGGGTACATTGATACACAATGAAGGATTGCTATTTCGTGACATCCACCTTCCTCAAGTGCCTGGATAGCTGCACATACATCATCCATACCTGTAAGACCAGTTGAAATAACAACAGGTACACCCTTGCTTCCTACATGCTTAAGGAATGGGATGTTCTCAACGTCAAGTGAAGCAATCTTAAGGAATGGAACGTGAAGCTCATCAACAAGCATATCTGCTCCAGCCATTGAAAATGGTGTTGAACAAAAATCAATATCTAACTCATCACAGTACTTCTTAAGCTCAATGTGCTGCTCCTTAGATACTGCATACTTTTCCATAATAGACTTAAGTGTGTAGTCTGTACGATTGCGATAATCATCACCAAGGAAATAGTTATCCTCATATTTCTTCTTAGAGAAAAGATCATCTACTGTCCAAGACTGAAGCTTAACAGCATCAGCGCCACACTCCTTCGCTGTCTTTATAAGTGTTTTAGCTAAATCCATATCACCATTGTGGTTAGCTCCAAGCTCTGCAATGACGTATGGTCTTTGATTTCCTGCAACTAAATCTGCGTAATTAAATCTCATATGAATCCTCCATTTGAATATCACTCCACCAGTATCCCTGATGGTTATTTGAAAGCGTAAGTGATGCTTTGTTCAGCTCACTTAGCTTAGTTGACAAATGTTTAAAATAATCGTAACGCTTACCAAGATTCTCATAGTGAGTACGTTTAACATCATATTCCTTGCTTAAGTCTCTGGTAGTGCCAGCAGTATTATCATCATAGATTCTATAGATGGTTGCGGCGTTATCTACGTATGAACCGCCTCCTATGTCCATGATTATCCTACTAAATAGATACCAATCAAATACCGCCGCTGCGCCTTCATTAAGACTATCTAGAAATTCATTATTTATTCTTGATAACCTAATGCCGGTATTAGACAATCCCAGGAAATTAGCCTGAGCTATTGTCCTAATATCCTCTACTGTATCAGGTAATGATTTAAACACATCCTCACCTTTTTCAGTAACGAAATTATTATAAAAGAATACTCTGTCTTTGTCTAATTCAAAAGCCTTTATATAGCCAGCCATTCTGTTAGGTGCTAACATATCGTCTGCGTCAACTAAAACCAACTGGTCATAACCCATTTCCTTGGCAATTCTTAGCATCTCTATTCGAGTGCCGGCAATGCTAAGCTTTTTATCACTTATATCTTCCACATGAATGTGGATATTTTTTACAGTTTTATTAATCTCTATACTTACTTCTTCAAGCTCTTCTTTTGTGTAATTATCGTTAATTATCAACAAGTCGAATTCCTTACAGGTTTGTTTATCCACAGAATTCAGTAAGTCTTGTAGATAAGGATGGGCTTGTTTGTAGATTACGGTTGATAATGCTGTTTTCATTTCATACCCTCATCAGTCAGCTTCGCTGACAGCTTCTCCCTACTTAGTGAGAAGCCAAGTAGGTGTCCATGTAGTCCATTAGTTTCTTTTTGGAAAAGTGCTCCTGGTTGTAGGCTAAGGCGTTTTCACCCATTTGTAGGCGAAGTGGCTTAGGAAGGTTTCGCATGGCGATGATGTTCATAGCCAATGCTCTTGCATCTCCGATATCAGAACACATTCCACATTTTGCTTCTGCAATTACTCTTGCTGTTTCGCCCTTAGCTGAAGCAATAATAGGCATTGCACAGGCCATATAGGACTGAAGCTTTGCTGGAATTGTCTTTGCAAAAAGCTCATCATCAGCGAAAGAAATAAATGCCGCGTCTCCCTTTGCTAAAAGTCCAGGAACCTCGGTAGGCTTTACTCTACCTGCAAATTCAAATAAGTCCCACACTCCCGCTTCAGTTATGCTTTCCTTAAAGCTTTCTCTAGCTCTACCATCACCAACGATAGTAAACCTAATATCTTTTACACCCTCGTTTCTAATGATAGCAGCTGCCTGTGGTAATATCTCTAACCCTTGAGCCTGTCCAATATTACCTGTAAATATTACATTGAAGCCTCTGTGCTCTACAGCTGGCTTTGGCTCATAGAATTCTTCTGCATACTGAGGCATAAAACTAACCTTATCCTGCTCATCCTCATCTACGTATTTACGAATTGACTCTACAAAGCTAGGACTTGTTCCCCAAATATGTGTGCAACCCTTATATATCTTTCTCACCATTCGCTCTATAGGCTTAACCAGTAATGGCGAATGAATTCCTGTAATCATTTCTACATTTTCAGGCCACAAATCCTGCACATATAAGTAACAAGGTATATGGTGTTTCTTAGCATAAGCAACACCCACCTTGCACTGATTCATAGGGGATGTTTCAAACATGTATACTTCATCGGCCTTTATACGTGTAAACATGTTCCAGAAAAATCCGAAGAATGGAAAGCTAAAATAATTAAGTACTAATCCAAGCTTACCATTTCCCCTTGGTATAAGAGGAATACGATAAACCTCCACCCCATTAATTACTTCATGTCTCTTTTTGAAAAGGCCGTAGCCATCAAATATTTTTCCCTCTGGATAATTAGGAAGTCCAGTCACCGCTGTAACCTTGTAACCTCTTTTTACCCACTCAAATGCCATATCATTTATTCTGAATTGCTCAGGATAAAAGTATTGGCAAATAATCAATATATGTTTTTCCATTTATTCTCTCAAATCTATCTATATTTTAAACGCACAAATATCGCCCGTAGCTTCGGGCGATATAAGTCCTAGAATTCAAAAGGCGCTGGAAGCCCATCCCTTAAATGGAATAGGAAATTCAACAAGCCGCACATTGAAGAAATAAGTGCTATATTTTGGATATATATAAGTGCCAGTGCAAGCTTATTCTCCTTAGCATCCGTTCCTAAACCAATGCACATACACATGTATACTGGAATCAGATATCTAAATGAAATCTGAATTCGTTGACTTCCTTCCTGTGGTGTAAATCTTGTCATGCAGCCAATGAAAATGGCAATCACACACATGATCAAGCCAATGCCGATTACAACCATCTGCCATTTTTTAATTCGCTTACCCTTGATAAAAATCATTCCAATAATCAAGCATGCAAGCATAATGATTACACATGCCATAGGAACCTGAGCGTTAAGGAATACATGTCCTAGCTCACGTCCAACAATATGATTAATGTTATACCAGAAATCTACTTGAATTCCTTCCCATGCAAATTTTAGTGTCTCTAATTTGTGAGCCTGGAAATATTCTAAAGTAAGTGCGTTTCTAGTTTCATCTGTCTCGATTCCACCAGAACGCTTCCATACTGTCACTTGCATTATCTTATAATAATACTTTGTAATAATCTTGGAGCCTACCACTACAACTCCAGCACCCATTACAGCTAGGATTCCGTATTCATACCACTTCTTACTGAGCGCTACATCTGTCCACCACTTTTTAATTGGAATTGCAAAAATCCATACAGCAAACAATGCATAAACTGTCTTATTTGGAATAAGTATAATTACACAGCCGGCAAGAATAATTAAATCCCATGCATGTAGCTTCACATGAGGCTGGCTGTAATAAAGGCAAAGGGTAAACAATGCCAACGAGAACAGGATACTCATATTATCGTAAGAATAGGAACTGCATAAATGAAGTACTCCTGGGAATAAAGCAAATGTAAAGAACTGATGCTTTCCTACCGGAAGAAGCTTTAGTGCAATATAACCTGCTATAATCAGGGATATTGAATTAAAAAATCTTCCCATGAATATTACGCCTGCAAATCCAAAACCAAGCAGTCTTGCAAGTGTAATTCCAGCGCCAGATACTAAATACCTAGATGCCTTAGATGGTGCTATATATACTTCCACCTCATCCTGCAATTCTTCTGAATGCTTGAAGAAATTACCCTGAGCCAATATTGAATACTGATATGGGAATGTAACATCCAAATATGGCATCATATAATAATCTTCACCGCGCATATAGAAGAAAGATTCATCCTGAACCCAACTACCTAGCTTACTTGTATCCATGCTAAGATTATGGTCTTTCTTTCCAAGCATAATGTTGGAGCAATGATATGCACTATAGTAATGCTGCACCTCATCTGGGCCAGAAATAGGCGGCATTACAAGCTGCATACAAAACGTCCAACCAATTGCCATGATTACAAACAGTCTAGGATATGACCAGTTTTTGTTTAAAACCAATATTCTTGCCAAATAAACTGTGAGTGCAATCATAACAATAAATATAATTGCAAAATATAAATTATATCTCTTGGTAGCAGTTAAATTGACACAATTTGTAAAGAAAAACACAAGCGCTGCAATAATTGATACTGCTGCAACAGCTACTGTACCAATCTGCATCCCCTTTTCCCTATTCATATCCGAAAAATAAGATTTTATTTTTTCCACTATTAATCCCTTTCAAACTAGCCAAGCTTTCCAGTTAATCTGCGTTCCATCTTGCTAAGCTCATCCAGCTGCCCCATATCCATCCATGTATTTTCGTTAATAGGATATACGCCAACCTTTTTGCCATCGTCCTTTAGCCTATTAATAATATCAGGGAAACCTACAAACTCACCATCCTTGATATAATCAATAACCTCCGGCTCCACTATATATATTCCAGTGTTTGTAAAGAAACTAAACTCTGGCTTTTCCTTCATATCTAAAATATTGCCATGCTCACCAAACTCTACCACGCCATAAGCAACCTGAAAGTTTCTAAGAGAGCATACCATTGTTATCAAATTACCTTCCTTTTTGTGATGCTCATAAATCTTTGAATAGTCCTCTTCGATTAAGATATCACAATTTGTAAGGATAAATGTTTCATCAATCTTGCCTCTTAAAAGAGCAAGTCCACCGCCTGTTCCAAGAGGAGTATCCTCATCTACAAAATCAATGTGATAAGGTCTTTCAGCCTCTCCAAAATAAGACTTAATCATATTTTTCTTATGATTAACAATCATAATCATTCTATTAATTCCATATTCTGCAAAGCTATCCATAATAAGCTCTGCAATTGGCTTCTCACCAACAGGAATAAGTGGCTTTGGAAGGATTCGTGTATATGGATAAAGGCGCGTCCCCTTCCCCCCTGCCATCATAACTACAGGGGTGCTAAGCTCCGAATGCTTCTTATAATGATTCTCACTCCAAAAGACTGTATCGATTACATGCCCTTCGTCATCAACTATAGGGAGGCCTTCAATATTATGACGATAAAGGAAATTACGAGCATCTTCCTTCTCTTCTTCCTTGAGACTCCTTGGCTTATAGTTTGCAATCAACTTAACAGGCTCATTTAAATCACCGCCTGATAAAATATATCTACGCACATCACCCTCTGAAAGTGCTGCAAGCAGCTTATTGTCATCATCCACAACAAAAACTGTGCGGCGGCTGCTTGCATCAAATGTACGCATGGCATGTAAAATTGTGTCATCTTCTTTAATGAATACATTTTCCATAAGTTATCCACTCCGCAATCCGGAATTGTCACTCCCAGATTGGTCATCTAAATTTTTTACTCCATAAAATTCTACGCTAACAATAAAATATTTCTTTCAATCACTAGATGTTCATTCCAGAAATATTTTATTGTTATCTGAATTTTATTCACTGAAATTTTTAATTACATCTATTACACGACGTACGCCGGACTCGTCTAGGTTGGTTGAGCATGGGACGTTGACTACGCGGTGCCAGTACCATGGAGCGCAGATTAGGTCGTAAGTGCGAGCGCCTTCGTATGGAAGCTGATCAGAGATAAGTCCCCAAATAGGGCGAGACTGAATGTGTGCTTCCTTAAGGGCTTCGATAAGCTTGTCGCGGCCTTCTTCGTCGTTTTCAAACACTACTGAGTAGAACCAATAGTTACTGCGGATACCTGGACGGAAATCCTGAACGTGAAGTCCTGGCATCTTATCAATAGCTTCTTTATAAAGCTTGTAATTGTTTGTCTTAACCTTGATGAAATCCTCAAGCTGCTCCATCTGAGCAAGTCCAAGCGCAGCTTGGAGATTTGTAAGTCTATAGTTATAACCAATTTCGTCATGAATGAAATTAGCCTGATCAGCCTTAGCTTGAGTAGTCAGATGCTTAGCATGAGCAAGAAGCGCTTCATCATTTGAAACAATCATACCACCACCGCCTGTAGTGATAATCTTATTTCCATTGAATGAATAGCATCCTAAATCACCGATGGTGCCAGCGAACTTACCAGCATATTCACCTACAGTATAATATGTTCCAAGAGCTTCGGTAGCATCCTCTACAACCTTGATATTATACTTTTTAGCTATTGGCATGATAGCTTCCATGTCTGCCATGTTACCAAACACATGCACAACTACCATTGCCTTGATATGGCGACCTGTCTGCCTATCTATAAGCTTACCATCTATGAAATCACACTCTTCTTCACAGAATCTCTTGAGCTTTACTGGATCCATACAAAGGCTATCATCACAATCCATGAATACTGGCTCTGCTCCTGCATACTTTGTAGGGTTAACTGCTGCAATAAATGTAAGAGTTGGAACGATTACAGCATCACCTGGCTTTACACCGCAAAGCATAAGACTAATATGAAGAGCTGATGTTCCATTCTGCGTACTGACAGCTGCTGGAGTATGAACATACTCAGCTACCTTCTTCTCAAAATCTGAAACATAAGGACCTGCTGTGGATACCCACTCAGTCTCTACTGCATCAGTAACATACTTCAATTCATTCCCCTTTAAATTAGGAACTGATAATGCTAAAAATTCATCAGACATATAAAACACCTCTAATCCGCACTACAATAGCTAACACAAGCATACAATGACACGCAAATGTAAGCTTCGCTTACTAGACCCCAAAGTTGATTGCTACGCAATCATGCCTTTGGGGAATCATTTTTCGCTCTTATTGTCCTCGTTGCCCTACATAAGATGCTGCTTTGCACCATCTAAGTAGGGACGGGCCAATCAAGGTCATTTGTATTGCTTATGTTATCTATTTCGTGCTCATTTAAAACCAATAAATTATTTATTAAATGTTATAAATATCTACTTTATACTTATCCAGGTTCTCACGGAGGAAGGCGATGGTTTCAGCAAGGCCTTGTTCGAAGGTGTACTGTGGCTTCCAGTCTGTGAGCTGAAGAATCTTCTGGTTAGAGCCAAGGAGGCGGTTTACCTCACTCTTCTCTGGGCGAAGACGGTCTTCGTCGCAGATAATACGAGCATTTGGATTAATCTGGCGGATAAGCTCTTCAGCAAGCTGACCGATTGATATTTCCTTCTGTGTTGCAATATTAATTTCCTGGCCGATTGTCTTGTCGCTTTCATACATAGCGATAAAGCCATGGGCTGTGTCCTTAACATAGTTGAAGTCACGTGTTGGTGTTAATGAACCAAGCTTAATCTCTTCCTTACCTGCAAGAAGCTGTGTGATGATTGTAGGAATTACCGCACGAGCTGACTGACGTGGACCAAATGTATTAAATGGACGCACGATTGTAACAGGCAAATCGAATGAACGATAGAATGACTCTGCTAATCTATCCGCACCTATCTTTGTAGCTGAATATGGTGACTGTCCCTGATATGGGTGCTTCTCATCGATTGGAACGTAGCAAGCTGTACCATAAACCTCTGATGTAGATGTTACAAGCACACGTGTGCCAAGGTCTCTAGCTGCCTGAAGCACGTTTAATGTACCCTTGATATTAGTATCAACATAAGCATCTGGGCTATGATAACTAAATGGGATTGCAATAAGGGCTGCAAGGTGGAATACTGCATCCACACCCTTCATAGACTCTCTAACACCATTAGGATCGCGAACATCTCCAGCGAAAACCTCAACGTGATCCATAATATTCTTTGGAAGAGTGTCGAGCCATCCCCAGTTATTGAAGGAGTTGTAATAAACGAATGCTCTTACCTCATATCCCTTTTTAACTAATTCCTCAACTAAGTGGGAACCTATAAATCCATCTGAACCTGTAACTAATACTTTACTCATGTTTCATCTCCTTAAAATACGAATACATTGACTCGGCTACGTTGGCGAGGTTTTCGTCAGAAAGACGTTCTTCGCTGAGCACGTAGGTGTTACCAAGCCTAGCGTGGCTCATGTAGACAGCCATGTACTGAATTACCTCATCTCTGGTTGGACGCTTGTATTCACTCATCATCTTTTCGTAGTTACCAAAGACTTCCTCTAGGTACATAACACCTGGAGCGCCCTTATAAATAATGTCTCCACTCATAAATACTGGATGACGAAGCATCATTGCTTCCTGACCTGCAGTACCTGTAAGAGTGGCCACACATTCGCTCTTCTCAATAAGCTTGATTGAATCCTCCCATGGATCAATAAGAACCACATTAGGATAAACCTGAAGCTGCTCATAAAAACTGTTATCTCTAATTCCTAAGAATGAGTAATGCTCCTTAACATAAAGCATTGTATCCGCTGGCAAAGACTTTACTAAACTGTCAATAAAATACAGCTGCTTCTCATACTTTTGGGCACAAACTATTGTAGTTGCCTCTGGCTGCATATGAAGTGGGAAGTAAACAAACTTCTTGCTGTAATCAGCTTTCTTAAAATACTTCTTTCCCTTAGAATATCTAAGGTAAAATACCAACTGATCCATAGTGTGCTCGTAGCACTTGTAATAAATATATGAACCCTTATCCCTTGTAAGAGGATTGAAAAATCTCTGCTTCAAATAGAAGAATGGCAGCACAAAAAATATTGGTTTCCACTTTGGCTTCTTTCCTGAGAATTTCATAAATGCTGGCTTAGAATGCTGCTCTTCAAACTTAGTAAGATACGCCTCAGCAGCTGCGCGCTGCTCTTCTGTAACAGGAATGCTTGCGTAATCCTCAGGCATATCATACATCTTCTCAAATGGATCATTTAAGATGTAATGATGTGTTAAATCCATTCCGCAGGCTCTCATAAACATCAGTGAATAATAGCCTGTATTTGTCTTCTTACCTACTAAATATGCTGCGTATGTAAGAAGTGTAGCGATAACCTCATCATAGAAGAAATCCACATGATATGTGTTAAACACATACTCCCAAAACGCAAAAAGACCTGCAGCTGTGTGCACGCAGTAATCATAATCTCTATATATCAAATATCTGTCTGTGTAGATGTATTTCCAAATAGGATTTGCATCATATTTAGCTTCCATTTCCGCAAGCTTTTCAACTGTGAATTCATCCCAGTGCTTGTTCATAAATTCGGAAATCTCACAAACTACAATATCCTTTTTTTCCTCTTCGTTGAACTTTGCCCATATGTATGCACTTTCCTGCTTATCACAAGTGATAAACACAGCCTTTACATCATCATGAGCTGCTTTTAATTTCTTGTATACGGCTGGCGAGAAATCCTCAAATGGACGTCTTGCCATGAAACATATAGTGTACAATTCTACTCTCCTAAAAACTATCCACGCGACTTCTGATTAAGTAAAAAGCCTCGCTATATTTATAATGAGCTGTTGCCCCGCGATATGCTGCCAAGCCTTTGATTGCATCCTCGTTACGAGGAAATGGGCTGGCATCTATTTCGCTTGCGTAAGTCTTCATAATATCTATTTTCTTATCCAGGTAGTCTGTAATATCCACAAATACATTTGGTATGAATCCGTGAGAACGTTCTGCCTGGTCTGTCTCTGATAATATCTCCATGCAAAGCACAGTCTTTAGATAAGGTGCTCTGAATGATTTGGTACAAGAATATACCGCATCAAAAATCACTCTATGATCAGAATGAACATCATACTGATATGGCATGAATAATACATCTGGCTTAACCTCTTCAAATACAGCTTTGAACTTTGGAACAAGCTCTCCTAAATCGTAACCATCCACGCCTGCTGGCTTAAGCTCCAGATTAAAAAATCCATCTACCTGATAAGCTTTTGCAACAGTCTCTATTTCAGCATTACGCTCAGCTACACGCTCTGCAGTATAGCCATATTCTGGCTTCATATTAGTAACGTTTAACCAATAGATTTCATGTCCTTCGTTTTTAAGCTTAAGTAGTGTTCCGCCTGCACCTAGAGTCTCATCATCTGGATGTGGCGAAATAACAAGTACTTTCATTAAAGATACTCTCCTTCTGTTAAATCCACTGGGTCTGAATCTATTACATGAACCAGACCGTCATATGCCTTTATTACAAAATCTGTTTGCGAATTAACCTTTATAATCTTTCCAGGCTCGATGTTTGCATAATCGTTAGTATCAATTACCTGGCACTTCCAAACCTTAACCTCGGCTTCGCCCTTCATAAAATGAGCACCGACGTAAGGATGGGTAAGTCCTCTTACCAGATTGTAAATAGCCCTTGCTGACATACGCCAATCAATCTGACCATCAGCACGTCCTCGCTTTCTCCAGGCATTGCCTGCTGTAGGATCCTGCTTCTTTGGCTCCACTCTCTCTTCTGCAAAAGCCTTGGTAAACTCAATCACCTGTTTCTTAGCGACTTCAAGTACATGCGCATATAAATCTGCTGCATCATCTGTATCTGAAATAGCAACTGGCATCTGGCTGATAATATCACCTGTATCAGCCCCCTCATCCATTATGAAAAATGTGGATGCTGTTTCCTTAAGTCCAAGAACTAACGCCCAAATAAGTGGATGACGGCCCTTATTACATGGCAATGCGGCTGGATGAAATCCAACCACACCATACTTTGGAAGTGCTAGTATCTCACTTCCTATTAATCTTGACCAACCAAAACAATATATAACCTCAGGGGCGATATTCTTGATAAAGCCCACTGTCTCATCATCATTAACATTCTTTGTGCAGATGTATGGCACATTGTATTTTTCCGCCAAAGGAACAAGGGATTTAAAATCCGCATTGATTGCAGACTGTTCCATAGTAACTATTCCAGCAACTGGATAACCAGCCTCAAACATGGCTTCCAGTAACACATATGAACTTTCCACACATCCTATAAATAAAGTCTTTTTCAAAATAGAACCTCGTATCCCATATTAAAGCATTCTATTAATTTTAAATAGAAGTCTCTATAATGTCAAATCTAGCACTAAAACACTAAGCGATAAATCAATAGTCCAGGGATTATAATTCCCACCGCTGGGCCCCAGCTGTTAACTAGCAGCTTTGTAAATGAGAATTTGAATCTCTTTGAAAGCTTAATTACCAATAAAAGCGAATAAAGTGCATAGGACAAGCCTGTTCCTATTGCCACCATATTGATACTTGGCTCTACAAATAAAACCAATCCGCTTGAAAAGATTGCATTGAAAATGCAAAGGGCCACAGAGTTTGCAATCAATGATTTATTCAATTTCAGTACAGAAAAGATATTTCCATACAGCATTGTTGTAGCATAGATTGCAACACCTATAACAAGTATCTGTGTGGCAGCTGTTCCCTCTGTGTACATAGGCATAAAGAAATGCACAAAGATTGGCATTACAAAGTATACAAACAAGCAGGCACCACCAGAAATAAATGATGTCACCCTACTAAAATAAGCCGCCTTATCAAGGAGCTCTGTCTCGTCATGATTAGCTCCATACAAATGACTTATTTTTATATAAAATACCTGGGAAATCGTCTGTGGCACTAACACCATAGTTGTAAATCCCATTAATGGTACTGAATATACTCCTAAATCATCAGTGGATAAAAAGCCTAATATTACGAATTTATCCACAGATTGGACGATGGTCCATATCAGGCTGTTGATAAGAAGAGGCAATCCCCCAATTATCATTACCTTCATAAATGACCAGTCAAAGGTCAACCTGGCCCCTTTAAAGGCTTCCCTTCTAAACATAATTATACCAAGGGCAGCGGATGCAAAGGTCATTGCATAAAGTCCATAATAGCCTGCAACATTAATAGCTATTACACCAATAATCAGCGCAAGAATGGTTCTTATAAAACCTATGATAGCTGATTTATTGTAATGCCCATTCATTCTAACTGTTGAATTGGACATATCATCAAAGCTCTTAAGCAAAATCATAATCGGGCAAAGCATATATCCAAAGGCATACTGTGCACTATCTACATCAGTACCTATCTTGCCACCATAATATATAGCCACCCAAAGCTCAAATACCACAAAAACTACACCATACACCAAAAGCATAAATGTCATAGCAGTGTTCTTTAAGCGATTGGCCTCGTCGTAGTCCTTCCTGCCAAGGGCTTGAGGATAATCCCTATTATATGCATTAAGCACGCCAAACTGAGCGTAATTCATGTATGTCTGAGCCAGCAAACAGGTGCTATATATTCCCAATGGATGTGTTGCCACAATCCTTTTATTGTACACGCTAAATATAAATGACATTGCAGAACAAGCCACTGTAGATAACGTTACCAATATAAAATCTGCACTTTTAATTTTGTCTAGCAGTTTTGTAAGTATCTTCATAAACCTTAACTACTTCTTCCATATATGTGTCAAAGTTATTTAAATCCTTTGCACGCTTTCTAGCCCCCTCTGATTTCATGCGATAAATTTCGCTATTATCTAACAGCTCTATTATATTGCTTACGAAAGCATCTCTATCCACAGGCTTCTTGTCTGTACCACAGATTTTTCCACAATCATCATCTACAGTTAAAACAAATCCACCAACCTTGCTGGCAAGCACTGGCTTACCAAAGGCCATGGCCTCTGCTGCCGCCATACCAAAGCCTTCAAACTTTGATGGTGCAACAAGTATCTTTGTCTGATTCATATAAACGTATGGATTATGCTGCATACCAACCATTTTAATATTATCTGTAAGCCCCAGATGGCCTATAAGCTCAAGGCACTCACTGCCTAAGTCACCGCCACCTACCATCACGGCCTTTATATCTGGATGGGTCTTCTTAACCTCGTTTACAATCCGCACAAATTCGTAAGGATTCTTATCATCTGTCAGATAACCAACAAATAAAATATCTGACTTAAAGCTCTCAAGCTTTTCTTTTGTCATCTCTGTGCCTGCTACATAACCCTTTTCAAATGTCTTAACAGCATTGAATGGGGTTCCAAGCACCACAGTCTTACCTGCCATCTTATCCTTAAACCAGGCCTTATCCTCAACTCTCTTGTTAGGAATAATTATTCTGGCAAAGTTCTTGCAGGCACTTCCATAGATTACAGATTTTGGTCCAATCTTCTGCACCCACTTTGGAACCGAATACAGATGACTGATGATTGGAATCGTATCTGTAACCTTTGTACACATAAGGCTACACTCATATTCATAGGCATGGATGATATCTGGCTTTACCTCATCAATGGTACGCCTAATTACATCCTCATCCACCTTCTCAACGCCGATATATTCTATGTCATGCTCCAACAGCTTTGTCTCCACAGAGCCTGTAGCTGTAAGATATACGCAGTGTATATCCTCTGGCATTGATTTGATAATATTTATAGCGACATTTTCCATGCCACTATATGTATTAGACTTGGAAATGTGTAATACCTTCATAAAGCCTCCTCATAACTTCGTTAACACGAGACTTGTCAAATGATTTCATAGTCTCGATATTATTAACTCCCATTGCAGCTCGCTCAGATGGAGCGGTAGCAAGCATTCTTTCCAAGGAATTCACTAATGATTTCGCATCCTTGGAGTCGAAAAGGAAACCTCCCTTTCCATCCTCAATCAAATCTGTGTTACCACGGATTCTGCTGCATACTATTGGCATTCCAACACTCATAGCCTCCATCAAAGCCACCGGAAGCCCTTCCTGATGTGATGGGAATACATAGATATCACTGGCGGCAAATATATCTGCCACATCACTTCTAAATCCCAGCATCTGAACACAGGATTCCAAACCCAAAGCAGTTATCTGTTCTTCCAACTCATTTTGAATCTTTCCTCGTCCTGCAATCAAATACTTGATTTTATACTTAGGTTGAACGCGTTCATCACTGCCCTCATGCATTAGAACGCCTCTGTCCTTCATGATTTTAAGAGCCCTTAACACTTCTGCATGATTCTTTCTGTGTATCAGCTCACCTACAGATAGCAACACCATAGTGTCATCATCTATTCCAAGCTCTCGCCTTACTTTAGCTCTAGCATCATCACTTGCAACGAATTTGTGAGTGTCCACACCAGCACCTGGTACATATTCTACCTGTTTTGATTTAAATTTCTGAGCAAGTGCAAAGTCCTCTTTGTTGATGGTTATCAATATGTCGGTAAAGCGCGCGCACCACTTTTCCACATTGTAATAAACTAACCAGTTTACAAGTGAAGCGCCCTTAAAGAAATGAAAACCATGGGCAGCATAAATCACCTTAGTTCCGTAGAGCTTTCTAGCCTTTCTACAGGCTAATCGGCACACCACACCACCTATTGGGGATTGGGTGTGAACTATTTCATATTGATTTGTCTCAACCTCTGACTTAATTTGTTTATAAGCCTTTGTTAATTCTTTTATATTAAAGATTTTTCTAAGGCTAGCTGTTTCAATTACTCTACAGCCTAAATCATCTAGCATCTTCCTACGCTTGCTTAAAGCCTCTGGACTAAGGGCACTGTCCCCATCCTGCCAGCAACATGCTACGTCAACTGTATAACCCAGGTCCTGCAAAATCTTTATGTTATCTATATTAAATTGTGTCACCATATACGCAGTATGCGCATGCATAAGTGCTTTTTTCATATTCGTAGTTATTCTCCCGCTTGCTACTTATGTACGTTTGCGTTAGTTTCCCCTTCAGCCACGCCTTCAGTGGCGTCCTTCGTAAAGATTACACGAAGAGTCATTAGTATAAGCTGGATATCGAGAAGTACTGAACATTTCTCGCAATAAATCATATCTAGCTTAAGCTTGTCATAGCTTGTTGTATTGTATTTTCCGTATACCTGAGCGTAGCCTGTAAGGCCAGCCTTAACATGAGTACGGAATGCAAACTCTGGTACTTCCTTAACATACTCCGCAATGATTTCTGGTCTCTCTGGACGAGGACCAACAAAGGACATTTCGCCCTTTAAAATATTGAAAAACTGTGGAAGCTCATCAATACGTGTTGCACGGATAAAGTGTCCGATTGGTGTAATTCTATCATCATTTACACTTGCGAGACGAGCCTTACCATCCTTCTCAGCATCAGTAATCATTGAACGGAACTTCATGATCTTGTATTCTTTTCCACCAATAGTACATCTAGTCTGTTTATAAAATACCGGACCACCATCATAACTGTGGATAAGTATAGCTGTAATAATCATAATAGGAGATGTAAGTATGATTCCAATTGCGGAAATCACAATATCACCTACACGCTTAATCGTAGCTGAAATAGCATCCATACCTACATTCTTGCAAAGATATAATGGTGTATCAAATAGATTCACCTCATCTGACCCCTTAATCAGAATATCTGAAATCTTTGGTGTGAAATAAACACGCTTATCTGTAGCAAAGCACGCCTTGATAATGTCGTTTCGAATCTCTGATGGTACATCATTGATAAGTACTGCATCATAGTTTTCAAGCTCTTTCTTAATCTTATCAAGAGGCTCATTACAGCTCATCTCACCAGTAATGCGATATTTGTCTGCTCTACGATTCATCTTGTAAACCAGATCATTTTCATATTCACCATAAATGTTAAGAATAGAAAATGGTGGAAAGATTGCTCTGTATATTTTTGTACTTCCATAGGTAACGATAAACAAAGCTACCGCCTGAACCGCTGTAAGCACAATAACATAAGCTAATGTCATCCACATCAAAGCTTTGATACGAGTCATCAAAAGCAAGATGATAAACTCTAAAACATTTACCAATCCCATGGCTATGGCCTGCGACATACACAGTATTGATATTCGCCCACTTCCTATACTGAAGCCTTTAAAAGTGTTAATCACAAGCACTATCAATACCACGTACAAGCCAATCATCAAATAGTTACCTACACTAAGGAATCGATATAGCATAAGCATTTGAAATCGCATATACCACATAACGCCAAAGAGCGTGGCAAGTACTGCTACTAATACCACGCTGCTTACAAAGCGAAATACTCTTTTTTGTGTTTCTATGTTTGTATTTGTATTTATATTATTCATATGCCTTTTTCCATATGTAACTAACATTTGGTTCAACCATCAGTTAGAAACTCTTATTCATATCTACATGTCCTTTGATACCAGGAACAGAACCCTTGCTAGAGTACTGCCACATATTCTTTCTTCCAGAATATGTACATGATGTATTGTATTGTGCTATCCATATACTGCAAGAGCCAGGGATTGCTCCAGCATTCATTCTTGCTGTCATCCAGTTCTTACTGCAGTAAAGACCTGCTTTATGTCCAGATGCCTGAACTGTTGAACAGAAAGCATTTACAATAGCCATTCTCTGCTCTGTAGAAAGCTTGCTTTGTCCTCTTACTGTGTCTTCCATATCAAGATAAACAGGATATGAACATCCACCAGCCTTACCAGCCATTGCAACTGCCATTGATGCCTCTTGAACAGCCTCAGCCTCATTTAAAGCTGTAGAGTAGATGTAAACTCCTACATTAACTCCGGCTGCTTTAGCACCTGACATGTTCTTATAGAAATATGGGTCCTCGTGCAACTGACCATCATACATTCCACGGTAGCCACATCTGATGATTGCAAAGTTTACTGCGGATTTTGCAGCCTTCCAATCAATGTTGCCCTGATACTTAGATACATCTATACCAGTTCCCTTAACAATGAGAACACCATCTGAACCAAAGTCATACTGAACTCCCTGGATTACCTGTGTTCCTGTGACTCTGTTTCCATTCTTATCAAAGTAATATGTGTTACCATCAATATTCTGCCAACCGTAATATGTATATGTTGCAGACTTGTAATAATATGTTTTACCTGCTGCATAATCAGCTGCAGTTGCAGGCTTTGTAAGGCCTTCATCCAAGAACAACAAGTTTCCAGCCTTGTCCTTAAGCTGCTCTGTTGTAGCTGTTCCAAATCCTGATACAGTAAATGTCGCCTTTAATAGTTCAGCATCTGTTGCAGGTACTTTATCACTCCATGATGGAGTTGCCACAAAAGCGTAATCTCCATCCTTTGTTGCCGCAAATGTAGCTGTCTTAGAATCCTTAATGGCAACCTCAGCACCATTTACTGTAAGCTTTGAAATAGCACCGGCTGTAGCATTTATAGTAAATACGCCTTCTTTATAAGTGATATCTACTGTAGCTGTTTCTTCCTTAACTCCTGTGGAAGCATTAGCAGCAATGATTCTTCTAATTCTTGCAGCAAGAAGCTTATCCTTTACACTGAATGAAACCGCTACTCCACCGCGAGCACGATATGCTCCTTCCTTTGTTTCTGGAGCTGGATCAACTGGCTTTGTTTCCTCAACTACAGGTTCCTCTGTCTTAGGTTCCTCTGTCTTCTCTGTAGTCTGTTCCTCCTGCTTTTGTTCGTCCTGCTTAGGTTCCTCAGTCTTTGTTTCATCCTTCTTTTCTTCAGAAGGCTTAGTTTCAGGTGTTGTTTCCTGCTTTGGCTCTTCCTTCTTCTCTTCCTTGTAGATAAAGGTATAAGACTTAGCAGCTGAAACACTCTCATATGTAGGAGATGTTACAAGCTTATATGTTACTCCACCTTCTGTGTGCTCTGGCTCGTTAGGCTTAAATGTAGGTGTAGCACCCTTAGCCAGGGATTCTTCTTTTAGCAATTTAGCTTCTCCTACATTTTCCCCCTTAGCATTTTGAAGCTGTCTATAGTAAGTAATAACAAAGGTCTGAACCTCTTCTTTTATAGTGTGCTTCTTTGTAAGCCCAGATTTATCTGTCTTGAGTGTTGCCTTACTTGCTTTAGCAGTTGTCTTAGGTGCAACCGCTTCAGTAGTGCTCTTAGCAACTCCTCCGTTTTCTTCCTTCCTAGAATCAACAAATTCAACAGTATCCTTAAGTGTCGCCTCTACAGGTACCTTTTCCTTCTTCTGACCATCCTCGGAAGCTACATCCTTCTTGATCTGCTTTGTGATTTCCTTCTGAACCTTGAATTCTACCTTATCCTTTACCTCGGCTTCCGTAGAATAGTTTGTAGGCTCGTAGCTTACTTCTGAATCAACATCATTTAATAAACAAAGCACATATTGGCCTGGTTCCATATCCTTCTCAGATATTACACCATCCTCATCATCATCTGTATATACAGTTCCCTCTGCCTCTTTAAGTGCCACTGCATAGGATTGTAAAGCAGTCTCCTTATCAAGGTATAACATATATAATGGATCGGAACTGATATCTCCATGCTGTGTCTCAATTACATTGCCATCTTCATCTGTCACTGTAACATCAACATTTCTATCTTGAAGAATCTTTGTTATTTTCTCGGAAGTGCTTGGAAGCTGAGATACATCTATAGACTCATGCTCTCCTGACTCCTGGTCGTCAGCATTATCAGCAGTTTCCTTAGAATCCTCAGAAGCCTCCTCTGTACTTTCAGCATCCTCTGATTCTTCTGGCTTTGCCATCTCAAGCTCAGGGTAATCTGCCGTGTACTCAGCAATCTGATTATCCAAATCCTTAATAGCATCAACATAGGTCTGTAAGCTTTCAGCTGTTTCTTTTGTAAGAAGCTTTACTGAAAAAGGTACACCTGCTACAGGATTATCATTCTCGTCTGATATATAAACAGTCAAATCCTTTTCCAAGGACTCCGAACTGATAACAACGTTTTTAAATTCTGGGATATATACATCCTCTGCTTGATAATCGTCTACAACCTCGACTGCCTCTGCAGGAGTTTCTTCAGTCAAAAGATTGTAAATGCCATATCCACCAGCACCCACTGCAGATGCGCCAACTACGCCGGCCACTGCAATGCTTGCAACCTTATGACTAACAAAGAAGAACTTGATTGTCTCCCATATTCCATTCATTTCTAATACATCTCCCTTTTCAAGCTATAACTATACTGTCAATTTATGACTTTTGCTGACCAAACAAGGAAATTGTCAGCAAGAATCTATAGGTTATGCTCTTTACAATAATCCTTGAATGAAGCATTAACCTTATCCTTATCAGAAAGAATTAAATCAGCCTCTGTCATTCCCTCTGGTATAGGCCACTGTACATTGATATCTGGGTCGTTAAACATAAGGCCGCCCTCATCATTAGGATGATAAAAATCTGTTACCTTATAGCAGAACTCTGCATAA
>JAGBJE010000153.1 GCA_017934625.1 Pseudobutyrivibrio sp.
AACTAAGCTTGCAGGCAAGGAGCCTGACAAGAAGCATCCACTTGGTCATGGAAGAGTGGAGTATATTAGTGCGGCTATTATTGCTATTATCGTTTCCTACGCTGGTATTACATCTTTGATTGAGTCGGTTAAGAAGATTGTGCATCCATCTACACCAGAATATACAACAAGCAGCCTTATTATAGTGGCAGTTGCAGTGGTGGTTAAGATTGTTTTAGGTACCTATGTTAAAAATGTGGGAAAGGAAGTTAATTCAGATTCCCTGGTAGCTTCCGGTGAAGATGCAAAGCTTGATTCCATAATCTCTGCATCCACACTTTTGGCGGCCATCATCTTTATTGTTTCGGGATTAAGTCTTGAGGCATGGCTTGGTGCCATCATTTCTATAGTCATTATTAAATCAGGCTACGAAATGATTGCAGACACTATCTCTCATATATTAGGTGAGCGAATTGAGATGCAGCTAAGTCATGACGTCAAGCGAATAGTTGTAGGCTTTGATGATGTTCTTGGTGCATACGACCTTAGCCTTCACAATTATGGTCCTGAGCGTTATGTTGGTTCAATCCATATCGAGGTTGACGAAGATATGGATATGGCACGCCTTGACCAGTTGCAGCGTGAGATTACGCATACAGTCCTTGGCGAAACAGGTGTACTTTTAGAAGGAATCGGTATTTATTGCAAGAATAAAAAGGATTCACCGGCAGATTTGTTAAGAAAAGAATTATCTAGATTCGCAAAGAAATATGAGCATGTTAAGCAAATACACGGTTTTTATTTTGATGAAGCCAATCAAACAGTAAGCTTTGACTTAGTAATTAGCTTTGATGCTACTAACCGAAGAGAATTGTTTAACACAATTGTTGATGCTATAAGTAAAGCATACCCACAATATAATTTTAATATAAATATGGATATTGATTTATCTGATTAATAAGGAGGAACTATGAACTACAAGGAAAGATATGACGAGTGGTTACAAAAGCTGGAGGCTACTGACCCATTAAAGGCAGAGCTTGAGGCTATCAAAAACGACGAAAAGGATATAGAAGATAGATTTTATCAGGATCTTTCATTTGGAACAGCAGGACTTCGTGGTAAGGTTGGTGCAGGTACAAACCGCATGAACTTCTTTACAGTTGGTAAGGCTACACAGGGTGTTGCAGATTTTATTGTTTCAAAGGGACAGGATGCTATGGACAAGGGTGTTGTTATTGCCCATGATCCACGTCATTTTTCAAAGGAATTTTCACATCTTGCAGCAGGCATTTTTGCTGCTAATGGAATCAAGGTTTATGTTTTCCCAGACCTTCGTCCTACACCAGAGCTTGCTTACATGATTAGAAGACTTGGCACAGTTTCTGGTATCAACATTACAGCCAGCCACAATCCAAAGGAATACAATGGCTACAAGGCATACTGGGATGATGGATGTCAGGTTTCATCTGAGATTGCAGATGGCATGACAGAGTGCATTAACGCAGTTGATATGTGGAATGGTGTTAAGAAGGCTGATTTTGATGAATGCGTAAAGGCTGGCAAAATCACAATTCTTGGAGAAGAGTACGATAGAGAATACTTAGATAAGATTGAGTCCCTTGCTATTCATGAGGGAGATGAGCTTGACCTTAGCATTCCTCTTGTTTACACACCACTTAACGGCTGTGGCTCTATTCCATTTAGACAGATGCTTAATGACAGAGGTTTCACTAACTGGACAATCGTTCCAGAGCAGGAAAACCCAGACCCAGATTTCACAACAGTAGGTTATCCAAATCCTGAGGATCCTAAGGCATTTAAGCTTTCTGAGGAATATGGTCGCAAGTTTGGTGCTGAGCTTCTTATGGCTACAGATCCAGATTCAGATAGATTCGCTATAGAGATTCGTGATAGCGAGGGCAATTATGTACCTCTTAATGGTAACCAGACAGGTTATCTGCTTGTAAACTATATCTTAGAAGGTCACAAGGATGCAGGCACACTTCCAAAGAAGGGCGCCATGGTTAAGTCAATCGTTACATCTACACTTTCTAAAATCATGGCTAAGGCTTATGGTGTGGAAATGTTTGAAACTCTTACAGGATTTAAGAACATTTGTGGAAAAATCCCATATCTTCATGACAATGGCTACACATATCTATTTGGATATGAAGAGTCAGTTGGATATGCTATCTGTGAAGACATCCGTGACAAGGACGGCATCTCTGCTGGTATGATGGTTGCTGAGGCAGCTGCATATTATCGCAAGCAGGGCAAGACACTTTGGGATGTTCTTCAGGAAATCTACGCTAAGTACGGTTTCTTTGCAGAGGATGAGCCAAACATCATCCTAGAGGGAATCCCAGGAGCGCAGCGTATTCAGCGTATGATGAAGTGGTTCCGTGAGAACATGCCAACAGAGGTTGCTGGTGCAAAGGTAGAAAAGGTAATTGATTACATCAACGGTTACGAGGATATTCCACCACAGAATGCAATCAGATTATTCCTTGACAACGGCTCATGGTTTGCAATCAGACCATCAGGAACAGAACCAAAGATTAAGTTCTACTTCTACTCAAACCGTGATTCTCGTGAGAATGCTCTTGCAACAAATAAAGCTATCAAAGAGGAAATTTTCGCTTTAATTAATGCTGTAGAATAATTTAATACGTACACTAGGCCGCTATACTTAATAGGTAGAGCGGCCTATATTATTATAAAACCAATCTAATTTACAAAAAATAAAAAAAAGTTGTTGACAAATGAAATTTGATTGCGTACAATCTAATTATCAAATAAAGATTGCACACAATTAAATGGAGATAAACTAAAAGTTTAGGCCATGTATGGCAAGGAGGATTAGAATGGGATTTTATGATTTAACAGTAGAGAAGACAAATGGTGAAGCTCAGGCAATGGCTGACTACAAGGGCAAGGTAGTTATGGTAGTTAATACAGCCACAGGTTGTGGATTCACACCACAGTACAAAGATATTGAAAGCATCTATGAGACATACCATGACAAGGGACTTGAGATTGTAGATGTTCCTTGCAATCAGTTCGCAGGTCAGACACCTGGTACA
>JAGBJE010000154.1 GCA_017934625.1 Pseudobutyrivibrio sp.
ATTTTATGCTTAATAGAATAGTGAAGAATAGCCTAACATTTAGGGCTATATAGAAGAACCGCAGCTTAGACTGCAAAAAGTCATTCCTTTTGACAAGCTACAGAACTTCCTTGGAAAAATTTTTTAAAATAAAGTATTGACACCGTGTCAACACGGTGTTATATTTAATTCATCAATTGACACAATGTCAATCAGAAAGGAGCAATGAATGAAGAATTTAAATTTACCTAAGATTGCACTTGGTGCATGGGCATGGGGCAATGATGGCACCTTTGGTGACACTTGGACTAGTGATAGTCTCAGACCTATCTTTGCTAAGGCAATGGAGAGTGGATTAAACCTTTGGGATACAGCTTATGTATATGGAATGGGAACTTCAGAGAAGACTTTAGGAGAATTCTTAAAGGGGCTTCCAAGAGATTCTTATATTATTTCCGATAAACTTACACCGCAGGCAATGAATTATTCATCAAAGACAGCAGTACAGGATATGTTAAACACAGAGTATGAGCTGCTTGGAATTGATAGAATGGATATTTACTGGGTACACAATCCTGTTGATTCACCTAGATGGATTACTGAGCTTGCTGAATATTTTGGCGGTAAAGAGGATGTCCCAGTAATTGGCGTTTCAAATCATAATTTGGCAGAAATAAAAGAAGCTGATAGGATTTTAAGAGAGCATGGTCTTAAGCTTGGCGCAGTTCAGAATCATTACAGCTTGCTTAATCGTTCTTCAGCGGATTCAGGCATCCTTGATTATTGCAAGGAAAATGGAATATATTTCTTTGCATACATGGTCCTTGAGCAAGGGGCTTTATCTGGAAAATATGATACAAAAAATCCGATGCCAGCAGGTTCAGGTAGAGCTGAAACTTATAATCCAGTGCTTGATAAGCTTGAGATTATGAACAAAAAGCTTAAGGAGATTGCAGATAAATACAATGTGGCACCGGCACAGATTCCAGTTGCATGGGCTATTGCAAAAGGGAGCCTTCCAATTATTGGTGTTACAAAAGTAAATCATGTAGAAGATGCAGTTAAGGCCATGAATGTAAGTCTTACAGTAGATGAAATTAAAGAACTTGAAACCACAGCAGACAGCTTAGAGCTTAATCTTATCCGTATGTGGGAAAAGAAAATGGATTAATTTGAAAGAAAAGGAGTTAAAGAAAATGAAGAAGAATATCGGAGCACAGTTAGCATTATATCCAGCACCAGTTATCGTAGTAGGAGCAATGGTTGATGGCAAGCCAAATTGGACATTGGTTGCACATGCAGGTACAGTTGCCCACAGTCATCTTATGGTATCTATGGTGCAGGCACATTACACAAACAAAGGAATTAGAGATAATAAGATGTTCTCTATCAATGTAGTTGATGAGTCTTGGCTTAAGGAAGCTGATAGAATGGGTGTTGTTAGCGGAAACAAAGAGGACAAATCAGAAAGCTTTGCATATACTATAGGAGAAAATGGTGCACCACTTATTGATGCAGCTAAGATTTCTATTGAGTGTGAAATGGACTATAACTATGAGCTTGAAAACTTTGACAATTTTATTGGAAAGATTCTTGCTACATACGCAGATGAGTCTGTACTTAATGAAGCAGGTAAGATTGATTACCATGTATTTAAGCCAGTTTTATTTGAATTCCCAACTTATGAGTATTTTGTTACTGGCGATAAGGTAGGTAATTGCGCTAAAATGAATTAAGAAGAACTTCAGGGACCTAGTGTCCCTGTTTGTTGTAGAAAGGAGAAGATTGCAATGAGTGAAAAGATAGTTCAGACAGCAGGCAGAAATCAGTTAGGAGAGTTTGCTCCAGAGTTTGCACATTTCAATGATGATGTGCTGTTTGGAGAGAATTGGAACAATCAGGATATTGATGTGAAGACTAGATGTATCATTACAGTGGTAGCACTTATGTCTCAGGGAATTACAGATAGTTCTTTGAAATATCATATTGAAAAT
>JAGBJE010000155.1 GCA_017934625.1 Pseudobutyrivibrio sp.
CGTACCAGCTATTTTTTCTCCATTCGTAATTACGGTAAACTCGTCTGACAAACCCACATATCTTGCATCCTCTATAGTAGCATCATTATATGCTTCGCCACCTCGAACCATAACTGTTATGTCCAGATTGGGAAAATGTTTTTTAAGCTGGCGAAGGAAAAGTTTATCCAGCACAATCTCTCCACAATTATCTGTAAGAAGTAAAAACGATTTTCCACTGCTGCACTGATTGCAAAAAGAATCAAATGTTGCCTGTTCATCAGCTCTCATATCTGTGTCGTTGAATAACTCTAAAAATGTAGTTTCATCTACATCCTGCATCACACCAAAATCAATGTAGTTTCCAATTCTAGCCATCACAAGAGCAGTAGCAAGCGGATTATCGCTTGCTTCTATTTTCTCTTCTAAGCCCTGTTCCATGGAAAGTACTAAATCATTATATTTTTTATTGATGTCTCTAAAACTAGGCATTGGTCCAATGTATTTTTCATATGCCTTATTAAATGCAAAATTCATCTCTGCACTACATGCATTTTCATCACGATTATCCAGTATATTTTTAACCTCTTTTAAATATTCCTTGTCATCAGTCTTTAGCTGTTGTCTATCATACATGCATTTAGCACAGCTTGGTGTAAGTTTCATCTAGTAAAATCTCCTCTTCCATATGCAAACTCTTGGACCTGCCTTGCAATTGATTATATCAAATCCAGCGTCAGCTGTTCATACCTCTCGGGCAAATCATTCATGTACCTAAAGCAATCATCGGGTTTATAAATGATGTTATTAGCCTTACAGGTATTTTCAAAAAGCCGCATTAACTTTGTACTGTTAGGGCTTGGCACATTATAGGAATTCCCATAGGTTTTGATATATTTTTCTTTTAATCCTGGGAAGTTTTTATCCAATGCTTCATAAAAATATTCCCTGTCACCTTCCCTCAGGGTCACGCCCATATCAAAGCAAATTATTCCTTTCACCCCTACACGAACACATTCCTTAAGTATCGCATTTACGTTTTCTTCTGTGTCGTTTATAAATGGAAGAATTGGTGTCAGCCAAACAACTGTTGGAATGCCACGCTTTTGCATCTCCTCTAACACCTGTATTCTCCGTTTTGTGTTGCAGACATTTGGTTCTAGAATAGAGCACAATTCATCGTCATAAGTAGTCAATGTAATCTGCACTACAGTCTTTGCCTTCTGATTGATTTCATCCAAAAGATCAATATCTCTAAGAATCCTGTCCGACTTGGTCTGAATGGCCAAGCCAAATTCAAATCTTGAAATGATTTCTAAGCACTGCCTTGTAAGCTTTAACTGCTCTTCACAGTGCATATAAGGATCTGACATGGAACCTGTGCCAATCATGCATTTCTTTTTCTTTGATTTAAGAGCTTCCTCTAGAAGCTTCGGGGCATTGCCCTTCACCTCAATATCCTCAAAGGCATGGGTAAACTGATAGCATTTGCTTCTGCTATCACAAAAAATACAGCCGTGTGTGCACCCTCGATATATGTTCATGCCGCATCGGCCATTATTTGCAGTTAGTATCCCCTTCGCATTTACGAAATGCATTACCCCTCCAGTTTCTTTATGTACAGTGGTGTATCATACTCATCTTTTCCATTCTCTATAAATCCAAGAGATTTCCAGAATCGTACCGAATCTTCTTTTGTACTGTTGATTTCATAGTACACCGCACCATCCTGCTTTGTATATTGCTCTAATGCCTTAAAACATTCATGGCCCAAGCCCCTATTTCTGAATTCTGGAAATACCCAAAAATCCAAGATAAAACACTTACCATCTTCACTTGAGTATATGTTATATTGCGCGGCACCTATCTTCTTTTCTTCTCTCATAAAATAAATCATATGATGCTTATCAACAGTTCGCTCCATATGTGCCTTTAAAATTCCACGATACTCTTCTCCTGAAAAATAAGCTATGTCCTCCTCGTCACTTATGATGTCGTCATCAACAAGATATTTAAGATGTATCTTCCAAAAATCATCAATCTGGCTAACTGGTATTTCCTTAATACGTATTTCATCACTCATTTGCATGTCTTCTCCCAATATTTCTCCTTTAATTCCGTTTCAAAGTCATCCCTCTGAGCATTTTTTACTTTTGGGATGCATGAAAAATTTTTTATTTTTTCGCTATGCATCCCAAACAAGGTTTTCAAACAAATGGGTTGCATACCTAAAATATTGCAATCATCCTAAAACTAAAAAACCTCATTTAGGTTGCATTTTAACAAAATCAAACTAATCCTAGATACATTTTCAATGTTTTCGGCTTTTCACAAACTCATATACCTTTTCTGACCATCCCCATATGTCCGTACAATCATTGTCTAAATAAAATGTCCTACTCTCCAAATCATATGGAATGATTGCTTTAAACACTGCTCTTTCAGCCGATGGTATAATAATAGTATCAACCCAATCAGACAATTTTACTTCTTCCTTAATCTTTAGTGGTAATACGCCCTCAAATGTTGCATTTGGATGTTTTACAATTTCATCATACCGAAAGAAAAATCTTACTCCTGGTGTAAAGTATGTGCTTAAATATTCTTCTGTGGGAAAACGCTTCAGTTTCCTCTCCATAACCAATCGATCCCCGGCCTGACAGTTTCCCCATGCAAACATTACATAATCAAAATAATCTTCTGGGTCATTTGCTGCATTTCTGCTTTCTGTCTTTAATACCGATGCCGGAACACCTCTCCATTTGGTAGGTGATTGTAAAGCTCCACATTCAAAAATCTTTACAGCATTTTCAATAGGTGCCGTGTGGCAAACGAAATCCGTCATACATCCTTTATACCTTGGGCAGGCTACACATTCTGTAATCTTTTTTGGAACTGCTACACGCTCACCCGCCTCATAAATTGACCTATAATTATCAATAGCTCTGACTATGGAATCAGTTGCTTCTATAGTGCACTCCCTACCATTCCTTTGCTCATAATTTTCAAAATCCAATATGGTTTGAATTTCCCATTCTGTAATATAAGGGTAGTTGGCGAGCTTTTTGTAAAAGACACCATCCCAACACTCAGTACAATCAAATTCTCCTATTTTAATCAACATTTAAAACCTCAATTTTTCTACTGGCTTGTTTGTTCTAACCAATAATGTCCTTGTGTTTTTCAACCTCATGAAACCACCTTATATCTAAGCCTAATATATGAATTTTTAAGCACATCGCATCCAATGAAACTTAACACACCCAATTTATCAAATTCATCTTCTTTTACTATAGAACTTCCATCTATCAGTGTAGATGTCTCTTTTCCACCAATCAGTACTGGCGCTACGACAATATCAACATAATCAAACAGTTTTTGGCGAAGGAACATTCCATTAACAGTTCCTCCACTTTGGATTGTAATTTGCTCACATCCATATTTTTCTTTAAGTTCTATCAGTGCATCTTCAAGAGATAATGTGTCCTGGTAGATGATGTGAAGGTTCTCTTCGCTGACATCGAAAGCCGGATGATTCTTATTTGTTGTTATCAATACAAACTCTTTCGACTTCGTGCAAAAATACTTTACCCCATGTTCTGTTAAATGATTGTTATCTAATAGCACAAATGAAACAGGTGTTTTCTCAGGCATAGACTTTTCATTAACGCCCATTTTTGCCTGAACCCTTCCCGTATTAAATGACCATAAATCAGTTGTCTGTTCTATCTCATAATACTGAGGCAGTCCCTCTTTCAAGCCTGTGATGTTAGGAAAGTCCTTATCCACATCTAAATCATCAGATGCCCCCGGACTAATCTTGCCATCAACCGACATTAGCATAAACAAAGTAGTAATTGGCCTACCCTCCAAAACATTTTTCTCCTTTCTTCAAATAAAAACTGCTGTGGCAATAATGCTAAAGAATCTTCCCATTGTATTGGAACTCTATTTCCGAAAGCTTTCCGGTAATTGCGTTCAGCCTGCCAGATGGCACAAATCCGTTTCTCAAATACAAGCGCTCTGCCCCATGATTATTCTCAAGAATCCATAAGGATGGTTGTAATCCCTGTGTCTGAATTCTAGCCACCACATAGTTCAACAAAAGGGGTCCATACCCTCTGTTCTGCTGCTCTGGCAAAACATATAAGTCTTCTATAAGCCCCTCATTTACTGACACAACCGCAACTGGCTCTTTATCATAAAGCAAATAAAACTTGCTTCCATTTTTCATTTTTTCTATTATATATTCCTTTTGGTGCTCTACCGTATGCTTTTCGATAAAATCCCCGCTACAAAAAGAACGATGGGATTCCTGCCAAGACACAGAATGAATCCTAGCAGCATCAGATAAGTTTTCCTCCGTTACAGGAATGACCATATTTTTTCGGGCTTCAACTACTGTGTAGTCATCCATGTCATACAGCTTTCCAGTAACAATAAATCCATTCTTAAGCCAAAAATGTTCTGCCTGCGGATTATCTTTTACCCATCCTAACTGAATATCTGAGTATCCTTGGCTGCAAATAAACTTGCTCATTTCACTAATGATTGCACTTCCAACGCCTTTCCCCTGTACAGAAACATCAGTCATAAAAAATCCAACATAAGCAGTTTCTTCATCTGGATATCCCAATATCAAATCCATAACAGCAATCAATTTGTCATTGTCATAATATCCTAAATAATATTTATCATCTTTCCCCTTTCCTGGCGGAAGGGCCGCCATATCTGCCTCAATACTCTCAGGTGTAACAAATGGCGGGCAGAAATCATAGTACAGTGTATTCTTACTGCATAAGCTATAAACAGCAGCGACATCCTTGTCTGACAGCAGCTTTACAATATAATTTTTTGAAAGTTTGTTAATCCCAGATTTCATTTCCTTAGTTATATCCCCTGGTAATATTTTCTTGCAAATCTATACGCTCTCGTATAATTTTCACTCCTATCCCCCTTATTACTTTCCCCAAGGTCTTGGTGTCATCAACGTAGTTTTTTCTATGCCAGGAAGCACATCGTATATTGAACAGCCCATCTTCTTTTCAAAATACTCTTTTATACTAAATGCTACTTCCCAGCCTTTGATATAGCCTTCCATGATGCCATATCTTCTTGTAACATCCACAAATCGCTTTTCTAAAATAACAAAGCCATAATCTGTTGCAAGAGAATC
>JAGBJE010000156.1 GCA_017934625.1 Pseudobutyrivibrio sp.
ATATGGCTATATGAAATCCTTATATGATGTGTATTTCTCCAGCGGATTCTTATTCTCTTATGGCGGATATATCTTCGGAGATAACAACACAGACACTAAAGATATAGGCTTTGCAGCCGGTGATGCCAACAAGGGTGCTTGTGTATTAAGTCAGCTTGCCAGCAATATGAACGAGGATTGTATCGACGACACTATCACAACAAACGCATACAGCAAGCTTGCAGATGGCACATATTTTGCCACACTTTCTACACCCGATACTTACACAACTTTCTACGATAGCCTGGTGGAGGAATATGAAAATGATGGATTGACTGAGGACGAAGCAAAGGATAAGGCTACAGAAAATCTTGTAATGACATCTCTTCCTAAACTTCCAGAAAGCGGAGATTTAACAGAGGAAAACCCATCCTTAATCGATACAAAGACAATGGGTGGAGTAAATGGATATGCCATCAGCTCTTATACCAAGTACCCAAATGCATGTCTTGCCTTCGTTGATTTTGCAACCAACTACGAAATGATAAAGCTTAGAAATGAAAAGCTTGGAATTGCTCCAGCAAGAGAGGATGTAGCTGAAGAATTAGGTGGATTATCTAAGCAGATGTTTGAAAACCTTGAAAAGGGCAATGTTGTATTAATGCCATCTATCAAGGAGGTGGGCCAGATTTGGACACCAGGCCAGACCTTCTTTACTGATTTGGCAAAGGATAGCTTCAGACCTGAATCAGAAAAGAAATTCAAGGATTTAGATGCATTAAAAGCAGGACTTGAGGATATGTGCAATCAGATAAGTGATGCAATACATACCTTGGAATAAGAGGAAAGACGATGAGAAAGTTTTTAGATAGCTCATGGCGCGTTAAGCTTTCTGTACTAATTATGGGAAGCGGACAGCTGATGTATGGCTGTGTGGCTAAAGGAATTATTTATCTTTTAATAGAAATAGGTTTTATTGCATACATGGTGATAAGAGGCTTCTCTGACATAGAGGGCTTCTTCACCCTGGGAACCACAAAGGCAGATGCATGGCTTGGTACTGTGGGAGATAATTCCGTAGTAATGCTTTTGATGGGAATACTTGCATGGATTGTGGTTGCAGCATTTATCTACCTGTATGTATTAAATATCAAAAGTGCTTGCGATATAGAAGAGCGTGTAAACACGGGGAGAGCGCCAAAGAGTTTTATAGATGAATTAAAGGAATTATTAGATAGAAAGTTTTATATCACTGTGCTAGTGCTACCAGTTGTAGGAGTGTGTATCTTTAACATATTACCAATTATATTTATGATACTCATTTCCTTTACTAACTATGGCGGAAGTATTGTGCCGCCAGAGCTTGTGGATTGGGTGGGCCTTGATAACTTTAAAAAGATTCTTACTCTTTCAAAATTTGCTCCAACCTTTGCAAGGATTTTAGGCTGGAACATCCTTTGGGCAGTAGTTTCAACAGCTCTTAATTATTTTGCAGGACTAGGCCTTGCACTTTTATTAAACAAAGATTGCGTAAAAGGCAAAGCCTTCTTTAGAGCATTCCCAGTGCTGGCCTACGCCATCCCAGGATTTATTACATTGCTTGCCTTTAAGTTTATGTTTTCCTACGGTGGGCCAATCAATCAGATGATAAAGGCTACAGGCGCAACCCCAATAGGCTTCCTTGATTTGGATGCAAAATGGATG